>JBAVOF010000161.1:0-1981 GCA_049691835.1 Polyangiales bacterium | reverse complement strand
GTCCAGAAGAGAGAACCGGATGTGATGCTTCTCGACCTGCATATGCCTCGCATGAACGGTGTCGAGCTGTGCATGCAGCTCAAAGGCGATGGGCTCGCCCAAAGCTGCTCGATCATTTCCGTGAGCGCCGGCGCACAGGACCACGACCTTCAACTTCTTCACCAACTCGGCATCCATCACTTCGTCGAAAAGGGTTCGAACTTGCGCGAGCGACTTCGAACCGTGTTCATCGAGGTTTGTGGCGACCAGGTTCTAGCGAACCCATGATCCCGCGCTAGAGTTCGGGGATGATCGCTCCCGATCGTTCGGTGTCGAAGCTCAGGCGATGGGCTGATCGACTCGTCACGTTGCTCGACGACCGATTTCGGATTCCGGGCACCAACTTTAGATTCGGGCTGGACCCGATCATCGGTATGCTGCTTCCTGGTGTTGGCGATGCGGTGACCGGGGTGGGCTCGGTCGGCCTCCTTGCCTTCGCACTAGGTCGCGGTGTGCCGCGGGTCGTCCTCCTTCGGATGATCCTCAACATCTTGGTCGACACACTCGCGGGTGCAGTTCCCATCCTAGGCGACGTTTTTGACGCTGCCTACAAGTCGAATCGCCGCAACCTCGGCCTGATACTCGACTACGAGGAGCCTGGTTCCAAGCCCAGCTTCTGGGACTACGCGATCGTGACCCTCGGCGTCAGCCTCGCCGTCCTCAGTATCGTGGTCCCGCTCATCGCCGTGTTCTACTTCGGTTTCAGCTACGGGCCGGAGCTTCTCGATCGCCTTCGGCTTTGGTGAGTCGCTCTTCGGCTTCACGAAGCTCGCGCTCGAGGTGTCGAATGCGCCTTTGCAAGGCTCGAAGGTCTCGCTGAGTCGCGAGCTTGAACACCCCGGCGACTCGCTGCACCCGCTGATCGAACGCTCCTTCGACCCGGCCGCGAAATCGAAAGCCTTTCAGGAGCAATCGTTGCGTCCTGGGGTCGTGCAAGAGCTTTGCAAGCCGGGGATCCTGGAGCAATCGAAGAGCGCGTTCCTTGAGGTCGGTCATGAGAGGGACAGCGGGCTATCCGATGACGGACTGCAATTTGGTGGCGAGCAGAGCGTTGCCGGTGACCCTGATTTTCCCCTGCATGAAAAACTGCATCGCGGTCCCGGGCTTTTCCGTCATCGCCTTCCAATCGCGGGTAGAGAGCTCGATCGTGCACTCGGCGTTGCCGGCATCGCCGACGGTCACCCCCGGAGCATCTTTCATGTTGACCGTCCAAATCCCGCCGTCTTCGCCGTTCACTTTGAAGAGGAAGATGGCGTTGACCGCCTTGGCCCTCTCGACGTCTCTCTCGATCCTGCGTGGGATGTCCTGTGTGAACGAGGTCTGCGCGTCGGGCATCGGAACAATCATCCCGCTCGAACTCGGCCGAGCCGGGGGAGCTAACAATGGGCGCCAAAGAGTGTCAAGCCGACTTCCGTCAGGTGCCGGTTTCCAAGTCCTGCGCAAGATAGGCCAAAATGACTTCGTCCAGCGTCTTTTCGGTCAACACGTCGTGCCCAAACGGAGCCGGAGGAGGCTGTGAGACGCGATGGCGCGATCCGCTCCTCGCGCGCAGCTGTTCGTATCGAGGCGAGCCCTCGACCAGGAGCGCTGCGGCGTGCTCCAGCACCTCGGTACTGACCTCCGTCGGGCTCGTCTCCGACTCGTCGGCGCCGGCGTCGGCCTGTGCCAAGCGGTCCTCGTCGTACACCCCGTCGCGCAGTCCAATGAACACGCGCTTGTGCTGCTCTTGCATGAGCTGCTTCACGATGTCGGCGAGGTTCTCGGCCCCAACGCTATCTTGATAGGATGTTTTCTCCGAAGCGATGATACGCCCACCGTCGGCGAAAAGCTGCGTGATGACGTGCGGCCTCTTCACGCCCGAATCTTCGGTTTGAATGTGATACAGCTTTCCCTTATGGCGCACGTTCGTGTTGTACCCGACGAGCGGTGAAGGACTCACTCC
>JBAVOF010000160.1:0-2405 GCA_049691835.1 Polyangiales bacterium | reverse complement strand
GTTGCGGACGACTTGGACCACCGAACAGCCATCGCCTCACCGACGTTTCGCGTGGCGTCGATGACGCTTGCCGGAACCTAGACGCGGTTTGGCCCACCGCGTCGGGTGCAATTCGGCAACTCGGACTCGGTGAACGCCGCGTCAGATCGAGGTGTCGCGGCGTGCTCTCGCAACCATCGCGTCGACGTAACTCTCCAATTCGGGGCAAAGAACGCCGGTGCCCGCCAGTAGCTCCCGCGTATTGCGATCATCGTAAATCACGTCGGTCTTGAGTTGGTCCAAGAATGCGCGGGTCATGTTCCTGAACCGCTGCAGGCCGGGCGCTCGCATGAGCGCTGTCGCGAGGTTCAGCGGGTCGTGCTCCCGGGGCGGGGGGTGGCCAGTCGCTTCGGCGAAGAGCTTGAGGGCATACTGCACGGTGACGGGCTTCGGGTCGACGATGTGGAAGGTGCGGCCAATCGCTCGGGGATCAGCTGCAATCCGCAGCCCAGCGGTCACCGCATAATCGACAGGGACGGCGCTGATTCTAACGCCGGTTCGGCTCGGCGTTGGTATGCGGTAGTCGTTCGGAGCGCTGAGCAAGAAGCGGATTAGCAGATATAGCCCGTTCAGCTCTCCCACTTCTCCGGTCACCGAGTCGCCCACCATCATTGCCGGACGCAGTATGATGATCGGCAGCTCCTCGGCGCATTCGTGAAGCATGCGTTCCATGCGGTACAACGACTCCTCGACGGGATTGCGAAAGCCCATCGTATCGTCGAGCTCGGTTTCCTTCACGAAACCCTCGCGGTTGCCGGATACGGTCGCACTCGACCAGCAGACCAAACGATTCAAGCGTGGCGAGGCCTCCGCAAATTCCAAGACCTCCGTAGCGGTGCGGACGTTGCCGGTCGCCTCCTCCTTGGTGCCGGCCGGATCGGTGATCGATGCGCAGTGGTGGATGCCTTCCGCACTGTCGGATAGCACGCGGAACTCGTCACCGCTTAGTCCGAGGTCCACTGCGCGCGGGTCACCCACCCATAGCGAAACGCGCTCTTGGGCTGCCGTCGGAAGCTGCTCGATCAGTTCCCGTGCGCGTTCCTGGCGACCCTCGGTCACAAGACAACACACGGAGCGTTCGCCCGAGCTGGCGAGCGCTCGCACCAGATGCACGGCGAGTTGCCGGCTCGGAAAGCCTGTCACCAGAATCGATCGTACCAACTTACCCACTAGGTCGACTCCTTCGTTGCAAACCGTGCGACGAGATCCTCGTGGATTTCCGATACTTGCCGTCGCGTCGCGCCGAGATCTCCGTTGTTGGTCACCACGTAGTCCGCAACGGCAATCTTCCGCGCGAGGGGCAGTTGAGAAGCGATTCGGGCGTTGGCCTCGGTGACCGTGAAACCGTCACGCGCGATCAGGCGCAGCCGCTGCAGGGACTCGTCTGCGCTCACCACGATGAGCACCGAAAACGCTTTGTAAGAACCGGTTTCCACCAGCAGGGCCGCTTCGTAGATCAAGTAGGGCGCCGGCCCGTCTTCATGGGCTTGGATCCGTGCCGCGCCAGCTGCACCGATGAGGGGGTGCATGATGGCGTTGAGCCGCGCGCGCGCTTGCTCGTCAGCGAATACCATGTCTGCGACTTTTTTTCGGTCGAGGCATCTGGTCTCGTCCAGCACGCCCTTTCCGAACGCGTCCACGATCCGCTGGAGACCGGGCGAGCCTGGAACCACGACCTCGCGCGCTAACTCGTCCGCGTCGATTACGGGGATGCCCCGCTCGCCGAACATCTTTGCTACGGTCGTCTTACCGCACGCGATCCCACCCGTCAGGCCCACCACCGGTTTCATTGCGGGGGAGTATTGAACATCGTCTCGTTTGGGCAAGACGATTCAGCCTGTGCTAGGCACGGTACGCATGCGTAGCGTCGTGCAGCGAGTCCACGAGGCAAGCGTCACCGTAGATGACGCGGTCGTCGGCGCCATCCAGCGCGGCTTGCTCGTCTATCTGGGGGCAGCACACGATGATCAGGCGAGGGACGTGCAATACACGATCGACAAGATCGCTGGTCTTCGCGTGTTCCCAAACGATGAGGGACGCATGTCGTTGTCGGTGGCCGACATCGGAGGTGCAGTCCTGCTCGTTTCTCAGTTCACGCTATTCGGGGACGTGCGACGGGGTAGACGGCCTTCCTTCGATGGCGCCGCGAACCCCGCCGATGCGGAGCGTCTGTACTTGCGGGTGGCCGACGGGCTGCGCGGTGCGGGGCTGCACGTCGAAACCGGAACCTTTCGCGCAATGATGCGGGTCGACTCTGCCGTGGACGGGCCCGTGACGATCCAAATCGACAGCCGAAAGCTTTACTAGGCTTCACCGTATGGACGCGGCATAATCAATCCTCGATGCTGCGATTTCTCAGTGAGCGG
>JBAVOF010000159.1:0-10819 GCA_049691835.1 Polyangiales bacterium | reverse complement strand
CGTGGGTGACAAGTACGCCGCGGCAAGGCAGGCGCGAGCATGGGAGCACACAGACAGATGCAGGGATCTCATTCCATTGGGGTCTGTTGATGCCCAAGCAGGAGACGATGAAGCCTGACGCGAGCTTGACCGCCGCAGGCTTGCGGGCGCCACGAGCCGCCGCCATCGCTGGCATCCTCTTTTCGATCCTGCTGATCAGCAGCCTGCTGCTGATCCGCTATTCGGTCCCTGCCGATCCATTGGAGGCAGGGGCGTGGCTTCAAACCCGTTCGGGGGCCGTGGTAGTTGCGCTCAACCTGGTGCCCTTCGCCGGCATCGCCTTTCTGTGGTTCATGGGCGTGCTGCGCGACCGAATGGGGGAGCGCGAAGACCGCTTCTTCGCCACCGTCTTTCTCGGCAGCGGCTTGCTGTTCCTCGCTATGCTGTTCATGTCGGCGGCGATGGTGGGCGGTCTCATCGTCGCATACGAGGCGGACCCTGGCCGGCTGCTCGGTTCAACCACGTTCAGCTCTGCGCGGGCGATCGCATATGAAATCATGAACATCTACGCCATCAAGATGGCGGGGATATTCATGATCGCCACGTCCACCCTCGTGCTTCGCACCGGGTTCATCGCCCGCTGGATTGCCTGGCCCGGCTATGCGGTGGCGCTGCTGCTTCTCCTGAGCAGCCGTTACATCGAGGGGGTTTTACTGGTCTTCCCGGTCTGGGTGCTTCTGATCAGCTTCTATATCCTGATTGGCAATTTTCCCCGAGAGTCTCCAACGCCGACAACTGCGTCGGGGCCACAAGCCCATCTGTGACCTGAGCGGGGCTCCACCGCACGACAACCCGCATTGCGCACTGCTTTGCTTGAGAGCATACCGCGGCCATGAGCCGTGTCGCGCTGAACCTCGGTCGTGCCCCGAGCAGGGTAGGGTCGCTGGTCGCGCTCTTGGTTTTCAGCGTTGGCTTCCCGGCCATCGCGCTGGCGGCCGCGGGGCACGTTGAGGATCCGACGATCGCGTTTCCACCGCCTCTCGAAGGCTACGGTGACGCAGGGCTCGGTACAGTCGGGGCCATCCTTCGAACCCGAATTGAAAAGGTGCCCTTCAACCTCTGGGCCACGCTGCTGTTCGTAGGGGCCATCATTCATACTTTTGCGACACACCGTTTTCGGCACATCTCTCACGTCCTCGAGCAGCGCCACGAAGCGAAGGTTCGCGCAGGCGCCACGCAAAATGACGTTTCGGCGGCCGCACGCATCTTCCACTTCCTCGGTGAGCCGGAAGTGGTCTTTGGGCTCTGGACGGTTCCACTGTTTTTCACCATCCAGTTCTTCTACGATCGAGGCACGGCGGTCGCGTACATCAACGATGGAGTGAACTTCACCGAGGCCGTGTTCGTCGTGGTGATCATGACTATCGCGTCGACTCGGCCCATTCTGGAGCTGGCCGAAAGCGCCATGCGTCAGCTTGCTCGCTTGGGCGGCGAAACCCCGGTCGCCTGGTGGCTGGTCTTGCTGATCGTAGGCTCGGCGCTCGGGTCTTTCATCACGGAGCCCGCCGCAATGACGATTTGCGCGTCGCTCCTGGCCCGCAAGTTCTACGCGTTCAAACCGAGCAAGGCCTTGGCGTATTCGACACTCGGCCTCTTGTTCGTGGCGATCTCGGTAGGCGGAACCTTGACGAACTTTGCGGCACCGCCTGTACTCATGGTGGCCGATGCCTGGGGTTGGACTACGCGTCACATGCTCACGCACTTTGGTTGGAAGGCGATGCTAGGCGTCGTGATCGCGACGCTTGGGTATTACATCTACTTTCGCCGGGAGCTTCGCGCGCTGAGCCGTTCAGCGCTATTGCAGGAACCAGAAGAGCGTGCCCAGTTGCCGATTCCACTCTGGGTCACCTTGGGCCATCTGCTCTTCATGTTCACCACCGTCGCCAATGCGCACCACCCGAAGCAACTCATCTTCGTGATGCTGTTCTTCCTTGCGTTCATCGAAGTGACCGAAGACTTTCAGCGAAACTTCAGTCTCCGATCCGCCGTTCTGGTCGGCTTCTTTCTCGCGGGTCTCGTCATTCACGGAGGCCTTCAGCAGTGGTGGATCGCCCCCGTGTTAGGCGGCCTGGACGAGCTGCCGTTGGCGCTTGGCGCTACAGTGCTCACGGCTTTCAACGACAACGCTGCCGTCACCTACTTGTGCACCTTGGTGCCGTCGATGACCGAAGGCATGAAGTACGCGGCGGTCGCAGGTGCCGTCACCGGAGGTGGCCTGACCGTGATCGCCAACGCACCAAACCCGGCGGGGCAATCGATCCTCGGTAAGCACTTCGAAGACGGCATCAGCGCGTTGGGGCTTCTCGCAGGAGCGCTACTGCCGACCTTGATCGTACTCGCTTGCTTCGTAGCGTTCCGCTGAGCACCGCCGCTAGCCGCAGGCTTGAACAAAGCAGGAAGACCAAGAAACCATGCCCGCCAACACTGAGGAGCAAGAGAAGGATCGGATACGCAAGGTTTGCCAGCTCTTGTATAAGGCCAGCCGCCAGATCCGAATCCTGCAATCGATCGACTGGTCACCCGAAATCAAGGCGAAATTTTTCGCCGGAGGCGCTCAAGAGCTTCCGCAGGTCAGGTACCAACCGTTCGACCCGGCCCATGCTATCGAGGTCGTGCGGGAGGCGCGTCGCTCCATCATGCCTGGTGGGGTGATCGATCTCTGGCTCGAAGAACAGGCGCATGCGCTCGAGCGCAGTGCACGAATGTTGGCCGCTGTCGGGACGCCATCCTTTTTCGACTATGCACGGGAGGTGTATGGTGAGCCGACCACCCCGCTGCGCCTGTACCCCATGACATCGCTCGAGCTGGCCCAGCGTGTTCGCGACGCCATCGAGCAGCTCACCCGGGTCGAGATCGAGATCGCACCACCGTTCTACCGAAACGCCGAGGAGGCGGCCAAGGACATCGAGGCGGCCGTGCGTGCCCACTTTGGCGAAGACGCGCCCGCGGTGGAGCTGGTGGACACGCTCTCGGCCAACGCCCTGGCTACGTCTAGGTCCATCCGCATTCGACGTGACGCGCGCTTCACGGACCGCGACGCCAGCCAGTTGCTCAATCATGAAGCCTATGTCCATTGCGCCACCTCGTTGAACGGCCGGGCACAGACCGATCTACCGATCCTCGCAGCCGGCCATCCCGGCACCACGCGCACCCAGGAAGGGCTGGCAGTGTTTGCGGAGATCATCAGCGGCAGTATGGAGCTGGATCGCTTGCAGCGCCTCGCCGATCGTGTGTTTGCGATCCAGATGGCCATCGAGGGAGCGGACTTTCTGGAAGTATACGGCTATTTCCTGGAACGGCGAGCGACCCCTGAGCAAGCATTCGAGAACACCCGGCGGGTATTCCGCGGCGGCGTCGTGGCCGGTGGTGCGCCCTTCACCAAGGACGTCGTTTATCTGTTCGGCCTGCTCATCGTGAGCAACACCATACGTGCCACCTTCGCGGCCGGGCGCTCTGACTGCCTTCGACTGCTGTTCTGTGGAAAGCTGGACGTCCTCGCAATCCCTGCGCTCTGCGAGCTGCACGCCATGGGCCTCTTGCGGCCGCCGCTACACCTGCCGCCCTGGGTCGCTGATCCGCGCTATCTGCTCGCGCTGCTCACCTATTCGAGCTTCATGAACACGATGAACATGCAGCCGCTGCAGCAATTTGCAGAACGGCTGTTGGCCGACGCACCCGTGGTCAAGCTCTGACGAAGCGCCAACCGACGTTGACGGCGCGACGAACACGGTCAGGTCGGCAGCTCTGGCACGAAGTAGAAGAAGAGGGCGATGATCGCATACACCGCGATGAGTTGGGCCCCCTTGAACCAGTTGCTGCGCCCGTCTCCGGAAATCACCGTTCCGATCAGAATCGTCAAGAAGAGCACCCACAGCTCGGCCGGAGCGAAAGCGAGACGGAGGGGCTCCGGTGCGATCACGCGGCTCAAGAGTACCAGAACGGGTGCGACGAAAAGTGCAATTTGCACCGAGCTCCCGTATGCGATCCCCAGTGTCAGGTCCACCTTGTTCCGCCGTCCGGCTGAGATGGCCGACAAGCTCTCGGCTGCTCCTCCGACGATTGCGACGATAACGATGCCGATGAAGACCTCGGACATGCCCAACATGTCGCCCGTGGCTTCGGCCGCACCCACGAGGAGCTCACTCATCCACGCTGCAAGCACGGAGGCTACGAGAAGGCCGCCCAAAGCCCTGGGCATGCTCCAGGCAGTGGCTTCATCGTGCTCGTTCTCTGCCTCGGCGCTCTTGAAGAGATGCGGATGCGTTCGAAGCATGAACACCAGATACAGGCCATAGACCGCGAGGAGCGACCAGGCCAGCAAGGTATTGAGCGTTTGTGCCTGTGGCAGGTACTCGGGCGCGGAGAAAGACCGTTCGAACGCACTGGGCACGATGAGGCTGATGACCGCCAGCAACATCATCGTGCTGTACACACGGGACGCGCTCGCGCTGTACTGCTGGTCCCTATGGCGCAAGCCACCGAGGAGAAAGGCGAGGCCAATGGCGAGCAGCAAGTTCGCCAGGACCGCGCCGATGATCGACGCGCGTACCATGTCCGGAAGCCCTGCACGGAGCGCGACCGTTGCGATGATCAACTCTGGGGCGTTTCCGAAGGTCGCGTTGAGCAGCCCGCCGACGGCATCGCCCGTGCGTGCGGCTATTTGCTCAGTTGATCGCACGATGAGGGCCGCCGCTGGGACGATGGCCAGCGCCGCCGTGAAGAAGACGAGTGGTGCTGGGACGCTGTCCATGCGATCGAGCATGGCGCCGAGCGGCACGAACACGAGCAGCCAGTTGACCGAGGGCTTGAGGAGCGTCCAAATGCTCCCACGCGAACGAGGACCGACGCCGCGGACGGTGGACATGTGGCGGAGAGTACATCGAACCGCCGACTTCGGTGTCAGAAAGACGCCAACACGCCAACGTGGCGGTCCTTCGGGTGGAATCCACGCGGTCCCACGGGGCCTCCACTTCCGAACTCACGCGCCCACGCCACGCGCGTACGCTCCGGTGCGGCGTGAGTGACGCCCTCCGATGCGGTGTTGACGGACGCGCAGCTCGCACTGGCACCGAAGAAGGCAGAAAAGAACAGATAAGCAGGGGAAAAATTCATCCCGCAAACAGGCGCTCATCGAAACCAGTGCACCCTTTGAACGCATCCGACGCGGGCGGAGCTCTATGCGAAGGGGATGCGCCTGACCAAAGCACGGGAACGCAGTGTGCTCGAGCATGACGTTCCGGAGCTCGTGCCCATGGGCGGTCCAAGGCCGTCGATCAAAGATATCCCTCCGCTGATCTATCATTCGCAAGAAATGGGACAGGAAGAGTACGCGGGTGCAATCCAAAGGGCCTTCGCCCGCTACCGCGGAACCATCCAGGACGATCGGCGGCTGCTTCTAGACCGATTCAAGCTCACGGACACGGCGATCGAGGTAGTTGGCGTCGGAAGCCTTGGGACGTTCTGTGGCATTCTGCTCATGATGGCGAGCGATCACGATCGCCTTTTCCACCGGTTCAAGCAAGCACGCCCCTCCATCCTCGAAGCCTACGCGGGCAAGAGCCTGCACTCCAATCACGCTCAGCGAATCGTACACGGCTACCGGATGATGCAATCCGCCGGCGACCCGCCGAGATCAGCGGGTCCTCGTGAAAGAGCGACAAATTCGACGAGGCCATCGCAGGCTTTTCCATCGCGTATGCCGACCAAAGCGAACGCGACTATGAGGTCCTCATGAAGGCCGTGCGGGAGGGTCGGCTGGAAGTCTTCAATGAAGGGGACTAGCGGAAGGGTTTTCGAGATCGGCGCTCATCCAGCCGCGCAGGTTCTGCAAGGGCTGCTGCGTCACCGTGATCATGCCGCTCTGCGGGCGATCCAACTCAGCCATGTTCCAGAGCTGGCGCTGGACCCGGTCGGCCTCGACCATCAGAGCCGGAACCTTATCGAAGGCGCCAGGCCGGATCGCGGCCAGACGTGCGTCCAGGTACTCTCAAAGGAGCGTGGCGGCTAGAGCGCGTTCCGGCTCCGGCAAGAATTCGGAGCGCGAATAGGCCGTGCGAAGAGCGCTGGCCCCGTCGCGCACGAGCTCCTTTCGAGCGTCATATCGGGCGGAGACGATCCCAAAGGCGAACGCCAGAATGAATGCCAGCAGGCCTAAGACAGTGCCCGCCATGGCGGAGACCGGTGATTCTTTCTCTTCCTCCGACTTTCGGCGCGCGCCTCGACCCAGCCGGTATCCCGCCTCGATGCTCAAGAGCACCAAGATGACCGTTGCGGCGAGGAAGACGAAAGGAATGATTGGCATGTTCTCTTGAATCTTGGCTGAGCTGACCGGCTTCTAGCCGATTGAAAGGCAGTCTTTTGCCTGGCAACTCATCGCGAATGTCTCGCGTAGGACTACTTCACTTCGACGGTCACGTTCGGGATTCGGCCGGTGAACCGCGACTTGGCCTCCGACCCGATGAGCTCGACCACCGGCGTCGAGAGATCGATTCCGACATCGGCCGTTTCGTCCGCGGAAAAGACCATCGGTTGGGTATGTTCGATGCGACCCTCCGCGACCTTCTGGTCGTTCACGAAGAGCGTGCCCGTGCCGCCCTTGCCTAGGCCACCGCCGTCGTAGGCGAACTCGAACCGAATCGTCGCCTTGCCCGGAGCGAGCGGCTCGGTTGCCGCGATGGTCGTGCGCTCTAGGCCGAGGAAGTTGTAGTCGTATGCTGGAAGGCCGTCCTTGACGTACAACGCCCAGCCGCCGAAGCGGCCGCCCTGCACGATAATAGCGCCGTTAACACCAGCCTCGGGCACCTCGATTTCTGCGGTAATGGTCTTGGACTTGTTCTTGATGTTCAGGAACACATTTTCGCTCATGCCGGTCATGCCTTCGGCGAGCGTGAGCGAGGTGCGGCCCGCCATCAGGTCGGGGCGGCCTGCCAGGGCGGCGTTGATGCGTTCGACGCTGCGGTCGTCGATCGGCAGCACGTGGTTCTTCTCGGCCTCGCTCATGAAGAGGGCTTGCAGCTCGGCGAGCTTCTGCGGGTTCTCCTCAGCCAAGTTGTTCACCAGGCTGAAGTCGTTGCGCGTGTCGTATAGATCCCAAGCGTCATCGGCGAGCGGCCGGCGGGGCTTCATCTCCCATGGCGCCCTGTGAATCGTTCTCGCGAGCCAGCCGTCGTGGTAGATGGCGCGGTTGCCGAACATCTCGAAGTACTGCGTGGTGTGCCTCTCGGGTGCCGCCGCGTCGTCGAAGGTGTAGACCATGCTCACGCCATCCATCGGGTGCTGCGGCGTACCGTCGACCTCTCTTGGGAAGGGGAGGCCGGCGGCCTCCAGGATGGTTGGCGCGACATCGATCACGTGGTGGAACTGCGTACGCAGCTCTCCCCTGGCCTTGATGCCCTTTGGCCAGTGAATGGCCATACCCACCTTGGTGCCGCCGTAGTCCGACGCGATCTGCTTCGCCCACTGATAGGGGGTATCGAAGGCTATCGCCCAACCCGCCGCCATGTGCGGGTAGGTCTCGGGTCCGCCCCACTTGTCCAAGACCTTCAACATGTCCGGGATCGTCTCCTGCACGCCGTTGAAGTAGGTCATCTCGCTGAACATGCCGTTGCGCCCGCCCTCGGCGCTGGTGCCGTTGTCGCCGGCGACGAAGAAAATCAACGTGTTGTCGAGCTGCCCGGTTTGCTCGATCGCTTCGACTACACGGCCGATCTCGTGATCCGTCATCTCGACGTAGGCGGCGAACACCTCGGCCTGGTGGGTGAACAGTCGCTTCTCGTCTCCGGAGAGCGTGTCCCAGTCTGGGATGGCCTCGGGCTTGGCCGCGAGCCTCGTGCCCTTGGGTACCACGCCGTTGTCGATTTGTCGGGCCAGAATCTCCTCCCGCAACTTGTCCCAGCCCTGATCGAACTTGCCCTTCCAGCGCGCGATCCATTCCTTCGGCACATGGTGAGGCGCGTGCGTGGCGCCCGGTGCGAAATACGCGAAGAATGGTTTCTCGGGCGTCAGCGCCTTCTCGTACCTGATCCATGCTACCGCCTGGTCCGTCATGTCCGTCAGGAAGTGGTAATTCGGATCGTCCGGCAGCGCGACCGGGGCAACGCCGTCGTAGATGAACGGCGCCCATTGGTTCGTCTCACCACCAAGGAACCCGTAGAACTTGTCGAAGCCTTGATGGGTCGGCCAGCGGTCGAGCGGCCCTGAAATGCTCGCTTCCCAGGGGGCGAGCTCATGCCACTTGCCGAACGCCCCGGTGCTGTACCCGTTCAGGCGCAGCATTTCGGCGACTGGAGCGACGTTGTTGGGAATCTTCGCCGTGTTTCCAGGAAACGCTGTGCCCGCCTCGACGATCGCGCCCATGTTGCCGACGTGATGGTTGCGCCCGCTCTTGAGCGCGGCACGCGTCGACGAGCACACCGCCGTAGTGTGGAAGTTGTTGTAGCGCAGCCCCTCGTTGGCGATCTGGTCGAAGGTGGGCGTACTGACGGGGCCCCCGAACGAGCTCGTTCCGGCGAAGCCGAGGTCGTCGATCAGCACGATCAGCACGTTGGGAGCGCCCTCCGGCGCCTTCACCTCAAAGCGCGGCGGCGGCGTCGCATCGCGCACGTCGAGCTCGGTATACAACGGCGGATCAGGCTCGGGAATTGGAAGCACTGTCCGGTCCAGCACTCCCTTTGCTTGGACCGGTGCGGTCGGTTCTTCCGCAGGCGCCTCTTTCGGCGCGTCGGCGCCCCGGCACCCGAAGGTCAGGGCAGCGCCGAGCGCGACCACGATGCGCAGACTTCCAGATCTCATCTCTCATGCTCCTTGCGAGGCCGAGACAGCCGGCACGTCGCGGGAATTACCGAATGCTCACTTTCCCACGGTGAGGGGCTGCGCGAGCGAGAACTCCAGGATCGAGCCTTTGGGCACGGTCACGGCGCGCCTTTGGAGAATCACGCCGGTCGACTTTTCGGAGAAACTGCCCGTTTGAATCGGATACAGCGTCCCGTCGATGTTGATCTGAGTGAGATTGAGGACGAGGGCCGATGAATTGACGACGATGCCTCGCCCAACCTCTTGCGACTTCACAACCTGACCGTAGACCTGGGAGCCCGCTTTCGCGACGACCTCATCTCCCGCGACCAGGTTCGCCTCCAGAGTCGCGCTGAACTTGCGCCCAGCTTTGTCGTTCGACGAAACCTCGTCGCCGGTCCTGACCATCATGACCGTCCCGGCGGGAACCGTGACCGCTTTCTTTGCCTTGGGCGCCTCCGTAGCAGGGGGTGCTTCCTTGGACGGCGAAGCCTCATCAAGAGCGGAGGGCTCCGCGCGGCTCGAAGGTGAGATCACGAGCAGGGACAGGGCTCCGAAGAGGGCTCCGAGCACAACCATGTGTTGCAGATTCGTCCGTGAGAGAAGCATTGTTTTCCTCCTAGCTAGGGTTGGTACGTTGGCCAAGAAGAAGGCTATGGGTAGCTCCCAAAGCCTTCGCCAGTCCACCTACCACGGTCGCGGGACCCGTCCAGTGAACTTCTTGGGGGCGACAGGTTCGACAAGCGCGGAGCTCGTCTCAGGCGAGCGCCTTCTGATTTCCCGAAAGCGGCGGATACACTTGCTAGCAGCCGTCGCAGAGCACACAGTAGCGCGTTGCACTCAGGGAGTTGCCCGCAGTTTTCTGTAGGCGATTAGGCCGACTGCAATCAGCAGCGCCTCGATCGGCGCCTGAGATGGGGTCGAACGAGATCGATCGAGCGCGCAGCCACGCCCTTTGCGATCAGGCTCGTCGTCTTCGGCCGCCGCCTTTCCCTCCGTCTTATCCATTGCCTCGATCTTCTCGAGCTCGGCGTTGGAGTCGTCGGCCTCGGTATCTGGATCTACAATCGGAGACTCCTCCGCCCCTTCCTCTTCGGGCCCGTATTCGTACTGGGCGGCGACGCGCCCCGTTGAAAACAAGGCCGCTATCATGGCGACCAGTGCAATGCATACATGCTTCACGTCACACCTCCCCGGGCGCTTTGTGAGAGCCCGAAACGCGCGCGTCGGAGCGAAATTGCTCCCATGTGACCAAGAATGGGCACAACAACGGCGCTCTGTCTACCCGGTAGCTCGAGCACGTAGAGCGTCCCGCCCTCCTTTTCCGGGTGGCCGGCAACGTGGGTTAGCCCGGCGTATCGGCGCTGGACTTCGCGTCGACCTCGGCACGCAGTGAGCTGGCGTCCCAGCCTTCGTCTCGGTTCTCCCTCTCGAAACCGAGATCATCCACCAGCACTTGTTCGAGGTAATTGATCTGCTCGCGAACCGCGCTGAAATACTCTTTCTGATTACCGCGAAGCTTCGAAAGCTCGATGAGTGAAGCTTCGTCATGTCGCAGGAAGCTGCGCGCGGCGCGCTGCGCCTGATACGCGCGAAACCCGAGCTGGCGGAGCACGTCGACGCCGATCCGGAGCGACGTATCGAACGTCTCACGATACACGTGCATCACCCCCGCATCGAGCAGCTCGTAGGCCTGGAGTCGGCCCCGCGCCCGGGCGATGATCGCCAGATTCGGGAAGTGCCTTTGACAAGTCTGCACGAGCGTCATGACGCGTTCATGCTCGTCGATTGCGATGACGATGAGACGTGCCTCGGCTGCACCGGCCGCCTCGAGGAGATCGAGGCGACACGCATCCCCGTAGAAGACCTTGATTCCGATCTTCCGAAGAAGCTCTACGTGGTCGGAATCGTACTCGAGAACCGTTGCCTCGACCTTGTTGGCTCGGAGGAAGCGACCGACGACTCCGCCAACCCGGCCGAAGCCCACGAT
>JBAVOF010000158.1:0-7219 GCA_049691835.1 Polyangiales bacterium | reverse complement strand
AGCAACGGAAATTTCAGATCGTATTTGTCAGCGAACTTACAATGCGATTCGATCGAATCCTTGCTCACGCCGATGACGACGGCGTCGCGCGTGCTCAGTTTGCGCAATGCCTTGTTGAAGTCGTTCGCCTCGGTCGTGCATCCCGGTGTGTTGTCCCTCGGATAAAAGTAGAGGATGACGTACTTGCCCGAAAGGTCTTTGAGAGCCAGTTTGCCACCAGTGGACGAGGGCAGATTGAATGCGGGCGCCTTGCGGCCTTCTTGGATCATGCAGGGGCGTGTATTGCGGGTTTGGGCCTGGTGTCAACGCGCCACGGACCTCGCGAACTTGGATTCCCGGCACGACGCGCTCAGGATTGTCGCATGAGCCACCGTACCCTGATCGTGGGCGACGTCCACGGCTGCCGCGAAGAGCTGGAGGACCTGCTGGAGGAGTCGGGCTGGGAAGCGGGCGATCAGCTGGTTTTCGTCGGAGATTTGGTCGCCAAGGGTCCGGATTCCTTAGGAGTCGTTCGTCTGGTACGCGAGCTCGGAGCCCAGGCCACGCGCGGCAACCACGACCAGCACTGCCTCAAATGGTGGGAGGCAAAACGCATGGGCGAGGCCTTGCCGAAGCTCAAGCCTGCCCATCAGCGCGTTGCCGACGAGCTCGAAGACGAGGATTGGCGATGGCTGGCGGAGCGTCCGTTGTGGCTCGACCTTCCGGAACACCAGGCCCTGGTCGTCCACGCCGGCTTGCTGCCGGGGGTTCCTCTAGAGGCACAGGATCCTAGAGACCTGATGAACATGCGCAGCATCCGCGATGATGGGACCGCCTCGAGCAGCATCGAGGAAGGCGTCCCTTGGGCGGCGCTTTGGCCCGGGCCTCGGCTGGTGGTGTTTGGCCACGATGCGGTGCGGGGGTTGCAAAACCATCCACACGCGGTCGGGCTAGACACGGGCTGCGTCTACGGCGGCTGGCTCAGCGGCCTTTGGCTTCCCGGCCGGGATCTGGTGTCCGTGCCGTCTCGGGGCGCGTACAGCGATCCCGGGAAGGATTGAGCGCCGTGGAGGTTTGGGTATGCCGCGTGGAGGACCTGAGGGAAGGCGTGGTTCGGACGGCGGCACTGGGTCACGATGACGCGGGTCTGCCGGTTCTGGCCCTGCTCCTTCGCGATGAACGCGGTGCCCTCGTCGCGTATCGCAATCTTTGCCGGCATCTGCCTGTGCCGCTCGATGGCGGCACCGGCGACCTGCTCAGCGAGGATGGCGCCCATCTGGTCTGTGCTACCCACGGCGCAACCTACCGACTGACCGACGGCTACTGTGTGGACGGACCGTGTGAGGGACTGGCGCTCCAGCCGCTGTCTGTCAGGGAAGACCAAGGAGACGTCTACGTTTCGTATGCCCCCGAGCCTTGATCGTCAGCCGGTTTTTTCGTGCCGCGCGTTCCATGCGGCGGGCGAAGAAAGGGGGCCGATGTCGGCCCAAGGTCGGTCCTCGCTGTTGGCAACGATCCCGCGCCGGGCGGTGAGCACTTCGGCCCCATCACGGGTCACCAGTACGGTGTGCTCGAACTGAGCCGAGAGCGAACGGTCCAACGTGAGGACGGTCCACTCGTCGTCCATCACCTCGGTTTGATACCCGCCGATGTTGATCATCGGTTCGATGGTGAAGACCATTCCCGCCTTCATGCGCTTGTCCTTGCCGCGCCGACCGAAGTGGGGGACCTGGGGTGGCATGTGGAATTCACGACCTACCCCGTGGCCGACGTAGTCGCGTACCACCGAGCAGCCCTTCCCTTCGGCATACTCCTGGATCGCAGCGCCGATGTCACCGATGCGCTTTCCATGCTTGACTTCAGCGATGCCGAGCTCGAGACACCGCCGAGCGGTTTCGACCACCAAAATAGCCTCCTCGCTCGGCTCTCCGACGTAGAACGTGACGCTGGTGTCGCCGTGGTAGCCGTTCTCCTTGGGGAGGTAGGTCGTGACGTCGACGTTGACGATGTCACCGTTCTTGAGGACGTACGGCCCCGGGATCCCGTGGCAAACGCAGTCGTTGACACTGGTGCAGACGCTCTTTGGAAAGCCCTTGTAGTCGAGGGGAGATGGATAGGCGTTGCGCGTGACGATGTACTGGTGAACGAACTCGTCAATGGCGTTGGTCGTGATCCCGGGCCGAATCACGTCGCCCGCCTCGGTCAGACAATCGGCCGCGAGTTGGCACGACTGTCGCATGTCCTCAAGCATGCGCGGACTCATGAGCTCGATGGCTGACAATGGATTCCTCAAACCTGGACTGCCAGTGCTTCTAGGACAGGGTCCCGAATTGTCGAGCGAACGCGCTCTCCACCGATGGTTTGACCCTTTGCCCCGATGGCACTAAGTAGCCGCTTCGAGAGGATTTACGGGGCTTTTTCATGTCAGACACCTACAACAACGTTCCCATGAACGATGCGATGGCGGCACGCACCGAAAAGGAAGACGCGTTTTGGACGGGACCCAAGCTCATCCTCCTGAGCTTCGTGACTCTGGCAGTTGCCTTCACGCTTCTCTGGTCGATGGCCCAGGGCATCATCGGACCCACCCAGCACGATGCCGACTACGGCCATGAGCGGCATCTGCTGCAACCCGGCGGTGGACCGCTCGATTGATCGCGCTGTCTAGACGACTGCCCTCTTAGAAGTCGAAATCCAACTCTCGGCGCTCGTCGCTCACCAGGGAGTCGTCGTCGCCGGGTTCGAACGTCGCTTCCGAGTAGAGATCGTCGAGGGACCATCCCGCCTTGTGGTGGCGGCGCAGCTCTTCGCGCTCGAACTCGGCAAGTGTCTCATAGCTCTTTGGTCCGCTAGGGCGCATGTCCCCTCCCTTTTTGCCAGCTCGCCAGCATGGAGCTGGTACGGCAAGTGACTACTTTGTCCCACACTGCAGCACACCCTACCCAGCGCGATCAAGATGGCAAAAAAACAGACGAGATTGAAACCGCGCACGGGCGCTGGTAGACGCATCCAATGAGTCGGGTGGTAGCGATCGCCAATCAAAAAGGCGGCGTAGGGAAGACGACTACGGCGGTCAACCTGGGCGCCAGCCTCGCCGTGGCCGAGCAGCGTGTTTTGCTCGTCGACCTCGACCCTCAGGGCAACGCCTCGACCGGAGTCGGTTGCAGCCCAGGGGACGAGAGCCTGGAAGGCTCCTATGAGCTCCTGCTTGGCGAGGCTGCGGCAGGGAACGTGATCCGTCAAACCGAGCTGCCCTACCTGCATGTGATCGCGGCAACTCAGGACCTCGTCGGCGCCGAGCGCGACCTGTTGCAAGCCGACGACAGCGCAACGCGGCTGCGCGATGCGCTCGATGTCGTCCGTGACGACTACGACTTCATCGTCGTCGACTGCCCTCCGTCGCTGGGCATGTTGACGATCAACGCCTTGACGGCCGCCGACCTAGTCATCGTCCCGCTTCAGTGCGAGTACTATGCGCTCGAGGGCTTGTCCCAGCTCGTGGGCACGATCGAGCGCGTGCGGGCCTCCGTCAACGAGCACCTCGAGATTCACGGCGTGCTCCTGACCATGTTCGACGCCAGGAACAATCTGGCCAACGAAGTCGCGGACGAGGTGCGGCGCCACTTTCACGTCTACGAGACGATCATTCCGCGAAACGTGCGGCTCGCGGAGGCCCCTTCCCATGGAAAACCAGTGATCTTGTACGATGCTTCGTCCCGGGGATCGTACACGTACTTGAATCTGGCGCGCGAGCTGCTCGATGATCTGGAGGTAGCGGCGTAGTGGCGCGCAGACGCTTGGGGCGTGGGTTGGACGGCTTGCTTCCGGCGGTGTCGCCCGCTTTGGACCGGTCTGCAAAGAACAACGCAGCGATCGAGGACCTTCACCCGGGACGCCTGCAACCGCGCACCCGTCTCGGTGCTGAGGGCTTGGCTGAGCTCGCCGCCTCGATTCGAGAGCATGGTGTCCTGGAGCCGATCTTGGTTCGCAAGCGGGCTTCTGGCGGGTTCGAGATCATCGCGGGCGAGCGCCGTTGGCGAGCGGCACAACAAGCCGGCCTCAAAGAGGTTCCCATATTCGTGCACGACCTCGACGATGAAGGTGCGTTCGAAGCCGCGCTCGTGGAGAACCTACAACGCGAAGACTTGAACCCGATGGAGACCGCGCGCGCATTCCAGCGCCTGGTCGACGACTACGGATACACACAGGAAACGATCGCCTCCAAGGTCGGTAAAGAACGGTCAACCGTCGCAAATGCGCTGCGCCTCTTGAAGTTGCCGCACGACGTGATCGAGCTCGTTGAACTCGGTCAGCTCAGCGAGGGACACGCGCGTGCCCTGCTCGCGGCGCCCAATGTATCGAGCATGAAAAAGCTCGCGCGCGCAGCGGTGTCCAAGGGTTGGAGCGTACGCGAGGCAGAGCGCCAGGCGCGGCGTGTCACCCGCGGCGACGGAAAAGAGGCCGCCCCGGCGAAAGCGGGCAAGAGCACCAACGTCCGCGACTTGGAAAATCGGCTCTCCCGCGCGCTCGGCTCCTCGACCTCGATCCACGAGAGCGGTAGCGAACGCGGTCAGGTGCGGATCAACTATGCCAGCTTCGACGAGCTCGATCGCCTCATCGACAAGCTGACCCGGCGCTGACCCAAACGAGGCCTCACGCCAGTGCCAGTGCCAATGTCGGTAGTGCCTGATCTGCGCGCCCCCGGGGGCGAGCCAGCGTCCGGGGTCCCTCGCGTCGTTGGGCTACATGATGCGCGCTTCCGCGGCGTCGACCGTGTTGCTCAGCAGCATGGCGATGGTCATCGGTCCGACGCCCCCTGGCACCGGCGTGATGTACGAGGCACGATTTTTGGCGCCTTCGAAGTCCACGTCGCCGGTGAGGGTGCCGTCCTCCAGGCGGTTGATCCCGACGTCGATCACGACCGATCCCTCCTTGATCCAATCACCCTGCACGAGATTCGGAAAGCCCACCGCGGCAACGAGGATGTCCGATTCTCGAACTCTGTCCGCCAGGTCCTGCGTGCGCGAGTGGGCGATCGTCACGGTCGCGTGCTTTTCCAGGAGCATGAGCGCGATGGGTTTACCGACCAGGGTGCTCCGGCCTAGGACCAAGGCGCGCTTGCCCTTGGGATCGCAGCCGATGTGTTCCAGCATGCGCATGCAGCCGCTCGGAGTGCACGGCCGGAGGCCTTTTCGCCCGACGACGAGCAGCCCAGCGTTGAACGGGTGCAGGCCGTCCACGTCCTTGGCGGGATCGATCGCGTCCACGATCGTTTGATCGTGGAGATGATCAGGCAGTGGCAGTTGCACCAGGATTCCATCGATTTCGTCGTCGCCATTGAGCTCGAAGATCAAGGCCAGGAGATCGGCCTCGGAGGTATCCGCCGGTAGCCTGTGGACCCTGCCCTCGATGCCGACTTGTGCGGCGGCGCGCTCCTTGTTCCGGACGTAGACCTGCGATGCCGGGTCGTCGCCAACGAGAACCACGTGCAGTCCGGGCCCTCGGTTGTGGGTAGCCCGGAACGCCTCCGCCCTCTGCTTGACCTCAGCTCGCACCGCTTTCGCCAGCGCTTTACCGTCGATGAACTCAGCCATGGGCGAGGGTCTAACAGGAGCCCCGGCAGTTCTCAAACCAGCGGCCCCGGTGGAAATCACGGCTTGGCGTGGTATGCCGCGAGCTCATGTTCGATCCCGTAACCCCCCAGGTTTCGTTTCCGGAGCTCGATGCAACCCAGCTCGCGTTTTGGGACGAAGCCCGCATCTTCGAAAAGACCCTGGAAGGTGGCGAGAGCAAACCATCGTTTGTCTTCTATGAGGGTCCACCTACGGCTAATGGGATGCCGCATCCGGGTCACGTGCTCACGCGCGTCATGAAGGACGTCTTTCTGCGCTATCGGACGATGTGCGGCGACCATGTCTCACGGCGCGCCGGCTGGGATACGCACGGGCTTCCCGTCGAGGTGGAGGTCGAAAAGGAGCTTGGCATCAGCGGCCGCGATGCGATCGAAAATTACGGCGTCGAAGCGTTCAGCCGAAGGTGCATCGACTCGGTGTTCAAGTACATCGGCGAGTGGCAGAAGATGAGCCAGCGAATCGGCTTCTGGGTCGACTTCGATTCCGCCTATGTGACCTTTCACAAATCGTACGTCGAAAGCGTCTGGTGGGCGCTTTCCGAGATGTTCAAACAGGGGCTTCTCTACCAGGGCTACAAAGTGGTTTGGTGGTGGCCGCAGGGAGGCACGGCGCTGTCTGCGGGCGAGGTCGGACAGGGGTACCAGACGATCGACGACCCCTCGGTGATGATTCGCTTTCCCATGATCGACGAGGAGAACACCTCGTTTCTCGCCTGGACGACGACCCCCTGGACGCTTCCATCGAACATCGCGCTCGCGGTTGACGCGGACACCGACTACGCGACGGTCGAGGTCGAGAACGGAGAGCGCCTGATCGTGGCCTCGGCGCTGGTTGGCAAAGTGTTGGGCGATGACGTCAGAATCGTCTCGATACGCAATGGCTCGGATCTGGTCGGGTTGCGCTATGAGCCCCCATTCCGATACGCCGAGCCGCAGGGCGGCCCTGCATGGCAAGTGGTCGATGCGGATTTCGTCTCGCTCGACGGCGGGTCCGGCCTCGTGCACCTCGCCCCCGCGTTCGGTGAGGACGATTTCAGAGTCTGCGTGGAAAAGGGCTTGGGTTTTCTGCAGCTGCTGAAGCCGGATGGCACCTTTCCCGCGGAAGTCACCGACTTCGCCGGCCGCTTCTGCAAAGATGCCGATCGGGACATCATTCGGAACCTTCGCGCGCGCGGGATCCTCTTTAAGGAAGAGGTCTATCGCCATGATTACCCGTTCTGCTGGCGCGCGATGCAGGACCCGCTCATCCAATACGCACGTCGCTCGTGGTTCATCCGCACGACGCAAGAGATCGATCGCGTCAAGGCAAACAACGAGCGCGTCCACTGGGAGCCCGAGCACATCAAGAGCGGCCGCATGGGGCAGTTTCTCGACGGCAACGTCGACTGGGCTCTGTCGCGCGAGCGGTTCTGGGGCACCCCACTTCCGATCTGGAAGAACGACGAAACCGACGCGGTCGAGTCCGTGGGATCGGTCGCGGAGATTCTCGAGCGAAACCCTCAGGCGTTCGCGCACTTCGACAGGGCCAAGGCCGCCGATCCGAGCTTGCAAGAGCATCTGATGGTTCACAAGCCCTGGATCGACGAAGTCACTTGGACCAAGGACGGG
>JBAVOF010000157.1:0-3773 GCA_049691835.1 Polyangiales bacterium | reverse complement strand
GGACTGGGTGGCGGCGGGTCGGGGGTCCAGCCCGCGCCGACGCAGCAGATCAATGCGCCGTCCTCGTCGCGCCCGGCAGGCGCCGACGAGCCGGCGCAGTTCGCCGCAACGATCCTTGCCGACACGGAAGACACGTGGGGACCGATCTTCGCGGGAGCGGGCCGGCGCTACCAGGCACCCCACCTCGTGCTCTTCGATGGCGCGACACGGTCGGCGTGCGGACAGGGCTCGGCCGCGATGGGTCCGTTCTACTGTCCGCTGGACCAGAAGGTCTATCTCGATCTGGCGTTCTTTCGCGAGCTCGAGCGGCGATTCGCCGCACCTGGCGACTTCGCGCAGGCGTACGTGATCGCGCACGAGGTCGGACATCATGTGCAGAATCAGCTCGGGATCGCGGATCGGGTCCAGAGTCTGCGCCAGCGTGTGGGCGAGCGGGAAGCGAACTCGCTCTCGGTGCGCATGGAGTTGCAGGCCGACTGCCTGGCGGGAGTGTGGGCGCACAACGCCAACAAGCAGCGCAAGCTGCTCGAGCCCGGCGACGTCGAGGAAGGACTGCGCGCCGCCGCAGCGATCGGCGACGACACCATTCAGCGCCGAAGCCAGGGCCGCGTCGTGCCGGAAAGCTGGACGCACGGTTCGTCGGAGCAGCGCGTGCGCTGGTTTCGCCGCGGAATGGAGAGCGGAAACCTGAATGAATGCGACACATTCACGTCCGCACGCCTTTGAGCCGGCGCGATTTGTCGTGTCACCGAATCCCGCACGACGACTCTGGATGGATACCGGTCGCGGCCCGAGATTCCGGAAGGCCGTCCGAACCTTGGTGCGCCGGGCAGGTCTCAGTATCGGAAGCAGACGAATTCACAATTGAACATGTTCGACCTTCACAATCGCACCGCCGCACGCTGTTCAGGTCAGGGTGCACGACTATCGACCATCCGGTCGACCGCAAGAGGGCATACAGAACTAGCTCGAACGTGGCTGAGCTGAAAGCTCTGTGGTCGCCAGACTTAAACCGGGAAATCAGCTCGTCTCGGTGCTCTGCCGGGTAGTCGGCCATCCAATGGTTGAGGAGCGATCGTACCCTTCCGGCCTCGACCCTAGCTGATCGGTCCAGGTACTCCCATTCGCCTTCAATGTAGGACTTTGGCCCGTCGAAGGTGCGCTCTCTTTTAGTCTCGAATAGCACGACGGTTCCTTAGACTGCTAACGCCCAAGTTCAGCGGCGCGCCGATTTCGGCGCGTCCGCTGCAACGAGTGGTTCGGCGTCGCACTCACGATTCGCTACGTTCATCGGGTGAAGTGGCTGGCGTTGGACTCTGCTCGTCCCTACTCGAAGAAGCACGTAGAGGGACGTTCGCGGCGCGGGATACTTTCCTCCTCGCCTCCTCTGCCTTCTCGCCTTCAAGTACCTCGCGCTTGATTACTTCGTTAGTCAGGACAGCTCGGATCTCTTCGGAATCAATTCGAACATCTGGAGAGAGCCGCCTAAGCTCCCGCCGAATTACATCTACTACCGGGTCCGTTAGCGTGATTGCTCCTAGGAAGTAACGACTCAGAGCCTGTTTCTGTGTGTGATACTCCCCCAACGCGGACTTGACCCAACCCTCCCTGCACCAAAGGTAAAGCAGCTCGATATCGCGCTCAGACTTGTGGCTTAGAGCGGAAAAATCGAGGTCAACTACGAGCTCTTGACCGATCGGTTTCGTAAACTGGATTCTGAATGCACGCCATACGATCCCGTTCGTCAACAATACCCAGTCGACACCTTGATTCGCAGCGTAGTCGACGGCCTGCCTGACGTGCTGATCCTTAAGTTCCAAGCCAACAGCCTTGACCTCGATCAATGTGGCGATTCTGCCGTCGAGCTTCGTCGCAAGATCGCAGTAGCTCCCCCGGATCGCGTGCTCAGACGTGACTTCGGAGTACTTGTCGTAGCCGAAGACCTCCGCGAGCATGTCCTTAACGATCGTCACTGTGTCTGCTTCGTTAACGTCTCGCGACCGGGCCGCTGCAAGAATCGGCTGAAATTGCTTAATCCCTGCGGTAAGGCGTTCTACGACCTTTTTTGGAACGGAAGGCATGGCATTCCTTTCGTTATTAAATAAGCAGGTAATTCCCCCGGCGCGACGCCGAACGCCTGCGATCAGCGGGCGCGAAACGGCGGGCGCAAGCCCGCTGTGAAGCGGTCCGCTGCATCACATGGTTGGGCGCGAATCCTCACGGCCGGGAGAGAGTCCGGTCAGTCGCCTGCCAATCCCGACAGGAAGGAAACGCACTCGTCCGCCGCTTCGACATGGCAATCATGGCCCGTCGGGAGGGCTATGTACGACCAGCCCTCGCGACGCGCCTGGGCGGCAAACGGCTCGAACACTTCTCCGAGCCTGTAGCCTTCGGCTTTGCACGCAATGAAGGCGCGTTTGAGTCTAGTGGCGGCATGGGTCGGAAGCCTTGCGGGGCTCTTGAAGCAGGAGATCGCAAAGTCGGTCAGCTTTGTCCGCACGAAGTCCCGGTGTGGTCCCTGCTTCAGCGCCCAGAGATCAAGTCGTCCTTCGAAGCCCGGTAATCTCCACCCATCACCGAGCTCGTCGGCTTGTTGAGCGAGGGCGTCTGCTAGCCACGGTGGGAAACACTCGAAGGCCGACTGGCCGTCCTTGGGTACGAACGCGTCTACATATACCAGCGTCGCCACGCGCTCCGCCGCGTGTTCGGCCACGGAAGTGATGATCATCCCCCCATAGCTGTGTCCGACCAGGATAACGTCTCGCAGATCCTCGAACTCAAGTACTCCCAGCACATCCTTGACATGCGTCTCCAGGGTGATTTCGGGCCTGAGTTCGTATTGGCGAATGCCTGCGCCTGACATGGTTGGAGTGTGGACCTTGTGACCCCTCGCGCGTAGTCCCTCCTCGACAAAGGCCCAGGTAGACGCGCCCTGCCATGCACCGTGAACAAGTACATAAGTCGCCATTGCTCCTCCTTTTGTTCAGCCACGAACAATTCATCTGAAAGAGCTTTGCGCCCAACGCTCCGGTTCAGCGGCGGGCCGCGCAGCGGACCGTCCGCTGCAACCGGAGCGTTAGGCCGTAGGGGGCTTAGCCAAAGACCAAACTTCAGCGGCAATTTCCTTCCGGAGAGTCGCGAGATTAAGCAGGAACATAGGTCAACCTGATCACAGCCTCGTCAATCCGATCATTAGCTATAAGGCGGAGCGGCGGCCGGGGTCCGGCGAAATACGGCTTGCCGTGACCAAGGACGACGGGATGCAGGTAGATTCGATACTCATCGATTAGGCCAAGTTTGGTTACGCCGTGCGCCAAATCCGGGCCAGCAATTTCGATCTCCCCATCGCGCTCGGCCTTCAGCTCGCGGATCGCGCCCTCAAGATCGTCCTCAATAAGCTTGGCGTTGGGGCCGACCGCCTTCAACGAGCGCGAGGCGACCCATTTCGGCTGGTTCCGCCACGCCGCCGCGAAGGCCTGCTCCTCTCCATCCCATTCAGGATGGTCGTCGTCCCAGTAGCGCATGACCTCATACATTCGGCGGCCGTACACACTGCCGGCCTGCCCCTGAGCCTCCTCGATGAAGTGGCGAAATAGCTTTGGGCTTGGCGCGAACGCCATATGGTCGACGTACCCGTCCAGGGACTGGTTCATTCCGAACACGAGCTTGGCCATGCCCTCTTCCTTTTCTTGCGCGCTGGGCGGGTTTCCTGCGGTCTAACGGCCCGCATAACCCGCCGCGGCGGCGCGAAGCGCCGAGGGTACCCAACAGCG
>JBAVOF010000156.1:0-2795 GCA_049691835.1 Polyangiales bacterium | reverse complement strand
GCCACACGGTTCGGCTTCAAGCTCGTCCGTCACAAGCTCGAGCTCTACGGCGTCTGCGGCGACTGCCAGGGCAAACGAAAGCGATAGGCTGACCGCACCGAGGTCCCGAAGCCACGCCTAGACGGGTGCGAATGCCTCGTCGGGAATCTCGACGGGGAGGGTGTCGATCGCACTCAAGCGTTGAACCCGGCTTGCCACCGTCGACAGCACGTTGTTTGCGAAGTACCGCGCGGCAAACCTCTTGCCGGTGTAGAAGGCATGATCTGGATGGCTCTCGGAGGTCTCGGGCAGCTTTGTCGAAGCGATCGCAGCCTGGTCTAGCAGCAGCCAGCCAACCGCCACGTCGCTCATGATCGTGAGGAAATCCTCAGACGCGAGGGGGATGTGCTCGATCTTGCCGCCCTTGAACCAACCGATGAACTGCATCACCGAGGCAGCTACCGCTTCGTGAGCTGCTTGGAGGTGAGCGATCCCCTCTTCGAGCTCAGGCTCATCTTTGTTTGAATTGATGAACTTCTGAATGTCCATCAGGAACGCCTGCGTATTGGCCCCGCCCGCCTGGCCAAGCTTGCGAGTGACTAGGTCCATCGACTGGATGAAGTTGGTGCCCTCGTAAATCTGGAAGATCTTCGCATCGCGGCAGTACTGCTCCACGGGGTGATCTTTGAGAAACCCATGCCCTCCGTAGACCTGAATCGCGCGACTCGACACCTCGAATGCCGCGTCCGTACCGTACGCCTTCACGAGCGGAGTCAGTAGATCCACCTGACCCTTGTGGTATGCCTCCGTCGCGTCGTCCTTGCCCTGAATCGCCCTGAGTCGGTCACCGTGGCTCGAGAGCTTCATCACGAGGGCGCGAATCCCTTCGACGCGTGCTTTCATCGCCAAGAGGTCGCGGCGAATGTTCGGGTGCTCGATGATCGGCACACGCGGCGCATTGGCGTCCTTGAACTCCTTGACGCTGGCGCCCTGCTTCCGCTCGCGCGCGTACTCGAGGGCGCTGAGGTACGCGGCAGATGCGACCGAAAGGCCCTGAATGCCGACACCGATGCGTGCGGCGTTCATCATGTGGAACATCTGTCGGATACCCTGATGCTCAACGCCCCCGACCACCTCGCCGATACAGGCGTCGTCGTCGCCGAACTGCATCACGCAGGTCGCCGACGCGTTGATGCCCATCTTGTGCTCGATCGAAGGCACCGTCACATCGTTGTTCTCACCGAGCGATCCATCCGCGTTGATGCGCACTCGCGGCACTAGAAAGAGGGACAAGCCCTTGGTGCCAGGCTCCGCGCCTTCGATGCGCGCGAGGACCAGATGCACCACGTTGGTGCCGAGGTCGTTGTCGCCGGCGCTGATGAAGATCTTGGTGCCGCGGATGCTATACGTGCCGTCGGGGTTACGCGTTGCGCTGGTCGTCGCCGATCCGACGTCCGACCCGGCATGCGGTTCGGTGAGGCACATCGTCCCGGTCCAGTCCCCGCTCATCATCTTGGGGACGTACTTCTGCTTCTGTGCCTCGGTGCCGAACTCCATGATCAGCTCCGCTGCGGTCAGAGTGAGTCCGGTGTACATCGTGAACGCCGTATTGGCGCCGCAGAGCATCTCCTCGACGAAAGAACCGATCATCGCAGGAGCATCCTGGCCGCCCCAACGAGAAGGCGACGCGATCGTGCGCCACCCCGCCTCCCAGAGCTTGTCCCACGCGTCTTTGAATCCGTCGGGCGTGATGACTCGCCCGTCTTCGATTCGACACCCCTGAGCGTCGCCCGTCCCGTTGAGCGGCCCGGTGACATCGCAAACAAAGCGATAGACCTCGTCCAGCACCATGTTGCACTCGTCGGCGCTCCACTCGGTGTACGGCTCCTTCCCGAGCACTGCGGGCAGGTCGAACTGCTCGAAGAACAGGAATCGGAAGTCTCGCAGATCCGCACGATAGCGATTGATTGCTTGCGCCACGTCAGCCTCCAGGGTTCGACTCGGTCACCCTCGGGCTTCGCGTGATTACCGACACGGGCCCTGATGGATGCCAGATGCAAGAAAGCTGTGGTCAGGCGCGCGTTTCGTCAAGTCGGCGAGGGGCTTGGTCGACGGTGCGCTCCCTCACAAAATCGCCGATCCGGTAGATCGCACGCCTACCCTCCTCGAGCATGGGGGCGAAGACGTGCCATGCATGAATCATGTCGGGCCAGACTTCGAGCTTGACCTGGACACCGGCTTCGCGTGCCGCCTCGGCGACTCGTAAGTTGTCGTCGAGAAGGGTTTCCGCGGCTCCGACCTGAATCAGCAATGGCGGCAGCCCGGCCATGTTCGCGTGCACCGGTGACACCAGGGGGTTGCGGTGCTCCGACTCGGGCGCAAATCGTTTGGCCATCGTGCGGATAGCAACGCGGGTCACGAAGTCGTAGTGGCTGTTGAATTGCATGGACGTGCTGCGAGAGTCCAGGTCGAACCACCCGGAGATCAGCACGCCCCCGGCGGGTAGCGGAAGGTCGGCGTCGCGGAGCGAGACCAAGGTGGAGAGCGTCAAACCGGCGCCCGCGGACTCGCCGCCAAGGACGATCCGATCTGGGTGGATGCCCTGAGTCTCGATGAGCCAAAGATAGACCCGTTGGGAGTCCTCGAGTTGCGCCGGGAACGGGTGCTCCGGTGCGAGGCGGTATTCGGCCGCCAAGACGCGCGTCTTGCTGGCAATGCAGAGCCGCGCCAAGAAATCCCGATGCGAGTTGATCGACCCGGTCGAGTACCCGCCGCCGTGAAAGTAGAGGACGACGCGATCGGGATCACTATCGGGC
>JBAVOF010000155.1:0-2042 GCA_049691835.1 Polyangiales bacterium | reverse complement strand
CGTGAACACGCTTCGCATCGCGCTTCGGCACGGCACCGCGGAAAACGGTCGAGCGATGATGAAGGCTCAGGTGAAGAGGCTACTGCCCGAGGAGGACGAAGCGATCGTGGACCGTTCGAGGAACGTGCCCACGCAGCTCTTGGTGTCCCAGGCGGCGACGATCGAGGAGGCCCTCTCGGGTGATCTCGAGAGCCGGCTCGTCTGGTCGCAACTGACCGGGGTCCTGAGCACCATCAACGCGGCGCAGGGAGGCTGCGAGCGCATCAAGAACACGGTCTTTCCCGCCGGGATCACGCACTTCACACGGTTCATGGTCTGGGCCATGGCGCCCCTCATGACCTTCGCGATCCTCGGTGATGCCGACAACTACGACGCGATCGAGCTTCCGGTAGTGATCCTCGTCACCGCGATCTTCGTCGTCATCGAACAGCTCGCTCGCGAGCTACAAACGCCATTCGAGAATGCGCCCGACGACACGCCCATGTCGGCGATCTGTGTGACGATCGAACGGGAGCTGCGGCAAATGCTAGGTGACGAGGACCTACCGGAGGCGGAGCTACCTGTTCGCGGGGTTCTGATGTGAAGCGCGCATGCCAATTGACGAAGAGGACCAGTTGAAGGGAGGCCTCATGAATAGACAACGGAGCTCAATCATCGTCTTGACCGTCCTGGCGGCCAGCATGCGAGCGGCGAGCGCTGGAGCCCAAGGCGAACCCGTACAAGACCACTACCACAATCTTCACATCGAGGTCGCGGACCCGGATCCCACGGTCAAGGAGCCGGAAGCTACGTTCAATCTCTATGGCGCCCTCTGGTTCAACTACTCGATGCAACTTTGGCAACCCACGACCGTCGATAAGTACGCGAATTTCGAGTTCAGTCAGTTGCACATCGCGTTCGACGCCTCGTGGCATGGCTTCTCTGTGATGACGGAATTGCGCATCTTCAGCTCCCTCCTTCTGATCCGCCAAGCTTGGCTTCAGTACGCGTGGAAGGACAACGCCATCCAAGTTGGCCAGATCCACGTCCCTTGGGGCCGGGAGCCTTTTTCGAGCGAGTCTTGGTGGTTCTCACTCGGCTGGTACACGACCTTCGGCGAAGACTACTCCTATGGTTTCAAGTACATCAAAGACAACGAGAACTATCGCCTGGATGTAGCGTACGTCGTCCGAGACAATTTCGGCCTACTCGAGCCGACTTCTCGATGGTCGGCGGACTTGACCCCGGAAGGGGAGCAGCAGAACCGCGAGTTCTCGAGTCTCGCCGCACGGGGCATCTACAAGCTCCACCATCGTGAGGAGCTGCTGACAGAGTTCGCGCTCAGTGGACAGGTAGGGCTCCTCAACAACGCCGCCACCAACGCCAACGGCTATCGCTGGGCCGCCGCTGCGACCTATACGGGGAACTACGACGGATGGGCGCCGCTCGTTCAGGTGACGAGATACGAGTTCCGCCCGAACAATCCGGCCCTGATCGACGGGACGGCGGTCGACGACCGGGTGGTTCGACTCTCGCAGCTCGGCGCGTTTCGGGATCTGGCGGCGCTGGCCTGGCTCTTCAACTTCAATCTCTCGAAGATGATTGAAATCAATCGCAAGATTCTCAAAGCGCTCGTTCCGTACCTGAACTACAGCTGGGTGCTCAAGGACGAGGGTGCGTTTGCCAACTCGCAGCTCATTACGCCTGGCATTCAGGTTCGGATGGGCCCGGTTTGGGTCTGGTTCGACATGATCATGGGCAAGAACGCGACGTTCTTGAACGACACGCTCGCACAGAGCGGCGTCGGTCCCGGTGCGGTTCGCCCCTATCGTTTCGAATATCGCCCGAATCTTCAATTGCAATACTACTTCTGAGGTCGATTTCCCATGAGTCACACCAGCCTATTCGCTTCGCTCGCGTTGGCGGCAGTCACCGTCGGCTCACTCCATTCACTGGCGCCTGATCACTGGGTCCCAATCGCCGCGGTCGCGAGAGCGCGCAACTGGTCGCGCGGCCGCGCGGGGCGAGTGGCGTTCCTATGCGGCTTCGGTCACGTGACCGTC
>JBAVOF010000154.1:0-8130 GCA_049691835.1 Polyangiales bacterium | reverse complement strand
CCTCAGCGCCTTCCTTGGTGGCCTTCGCCGCTTCCTTGCCAGCTGCGTTGGCGTCTGCAGCGGCTTTGTCCGCGGCCTCCACCGCTTCGCCCGCCGTATCGGCCGCGGCTTCGACGGCGTCGTCAGTCTCTTCGGCAGCTACTTCCGCTGCCTCAGCGGCTACGTCCGCAGCCTCACCGGCGGCTTCCGCTGCACCTTCGGCCTGTTCCGCAGCTTGCTCGGCAGCTTCGGCAGCCTGCTCGGCAGCTTCGTCTGACTTCTTGCAGCCTACCATCGCAGCGCAGATCGCAAGGGCGAGACCCAGTCGAAAAAAATTCTTGATCATAGTGATTCTCCTCCGTTGGTAACGCGGGCAGACCCACCACACCCAGACTCCCCGCTACAGCCGACCTCCAGTAGCGTTTCGCGGCGATCAGGTCAAACACGTGGCCCACACCCGCACACCTCAGAGTGGTTCCCACGTCGAGTTTTCGGATTGAGGTCCAAATGGGTGAATTGCCTGCGCAACGTTGCGCAAGGACACATGGAAGGGATGCTCGCCCGGCCCGATCGGTTTCCAAACATGAAAGATTATTATGAAATGACTGTTTCGATCGCCTGAATTGTCATTTTTTGTCACCAACGCGGGCGGCCTTCCTGCGAGCGAGGTGCAGCATCGACTTCACGGGGTCGCGCGCCCCCGGGGCGCGCTGGAACGCGACGCGGGGGCACCGCCGCGCCCCTTTGTACGACGTTTTCGTCGGAGGAGCGCGGCTCGGGATCGGCAGCACAGCGATGGGGCGTAAGCCTGATGATACGTCAGAAGGCTCGTCCGCCCCGCTCGCGCAACAAGCGCAACAAGTTCTTCAGGATGACCGGCCGCACCTCGCCGCTCTCCAGCGCTCCGGCATGGAGCAAGTGCACCGGGCGAAAGACGTGTGAGGCGCTGATGAGCTCGCCGTCCTGGCTCCAAGCGGTGGCGCCGAATTCAGCGCTCAACTCCGAGGCTTGGAATCGGTACCCGGCAGGAAGAGCAAGGCGGAGCTCTGCTGGCAGGTCGGCAAACAGGCCCTGACTTGCCGAGCCGATGCTGGCCAGGCGGCCATGGACTTGCGGCTCGGCTGGCGCGACGCGCGGGGCGCCGAAGAACTCCGCGACGGGACCTACCGCGGCGCCGACTGCAAGCAGCGTTGCCCCTCTCCAACAAAGCTGGCGCGTCCACTCCTGCAAGCGGGTGTCGCGGGTCGCACGCGATTGGGTTGCGATGACCGCTAGGCTGCCCGGGTCGTCGTGGGAGCTCAAGGTCGAGAGCAGCGGTCCTTCGGCCACATCGAAACCGTAGTTGCGCAAGTCGGCCGCGAGCTGAAACGCAGAGCCATCGTGTACGACGGTGGCCTTTCGCGCTCTCACTTGGATGCGAGACTGTCTAAGTCGAGCTTGGTTGCTTTGTATCCGTGCCATCGTTCGGGCTCCCCGCCCCTCTCACGACGACCTCAGATGGCTAAACCAAAAAAAGCCGCCTCGAGAGGCGGCCTTTGAGCGACATCACGCGCAGGCCACCTCAGTCGGTGAACCAAAAGTAGTTACGCAGAATGCCGCCGTGAATCTTCATCTTGGGTACCAGTCTACGACTGACAGCGAGGGCGTCAAGCACTCGACCAGCGTCCCGAAGGAATCACAGAACGCCCATCGACATCACCCAAATAGACGTATGTCCATGCCAGCCGAGGACCGCCGCTGGTCACTGCGCTGACCAACGAGCGTCGATAGAGAGAGTGTTCTCGGTCGTATCCGGCGAAGTCTTCATACGAGTCGAGCTCTCCGAGCGCCGCTGCAACGTCGCCGAGCTCGTAGAGCTCGCCGTGTACTGTCCCGTCACCGCCGCGCAGAATCAGGCCCGGATACCAGTCGAGTTGCACCAGCGATGCGCCTAAGACCTGAGCCGCCCCGTGCGCTCGTCGCACCCTCGGCGCCAAAAGGTGGTGGCTGGGCTCTCCACTCATCAAGGTGCCGTACGCGAAGATTTCGGCCGGTCGCATCGGCGCTGGGGCGCCATGCGCTGCAGCGACAAAGGCGGCATGCCCGTGCCCAAATCGAGTCAGCCCCCGGAGCACCATCTCCTGGTAGTCGGGCTCGGGGGCTACGAAGTCACCAATACGCGCGTCGCACACGCGATAGGCCGTGGCTGCGTGGGCCCGTCCGTCGTCAGTCAATGCGGTAACCGGAACGCGACGGTAGTAGCCACCGGACACACCTTCTTTGGCATCGAGGGCTTCCCAATCATGAACTCGAAACAATGCACCCGGAATCGTGCTCCCACGCAGAGGACGCAGATCGAGCGCACCGCCCTTGCGCAACCGGGACCGGTAGTGGAACACGAGCTCATGGTCGGGCAGCCAGGCGGGTCCGAGCGCTTCGATCGAAGCCGGCGCGTAGCCTCTCGTCTCGCACCATCGCATCCAGCTCTCCGAGTCGAGATTGGAGCCGTAGGCAAAGTACAGCACATCAAAGCGTAGCACCGACGCTGGCGCTGCTCCCCTCCCTGCCCTACTGTCCGCCCGGTGAGCCGTGACCTGTCAGGCCGATGCGGGACCTGTGGCTGGTACACGCGCAAGCGTGAGGAGCCCGATGGGTCATGGGTGGGCGACTGCCGGCTCGGACAAGGCCGTTGGCCCCTCAAGGACATGGCGACCTGTTCGAGCCACAAGTCCAAGGATGTCCCCTGGGAACAAGCGCTCAAACGAAAGCCGGCGGCCGGAGCGCCGCGCAGCTATCTAGACGAGTCGTTTGCGAAACCGCGGCCTATCATTCCTTCCGAGATTGGAATCGACATGGATCAAGAAACCTTCCGACAAGTCCTCCGCGAAGTTCTTCTCGATGAGCTCGGCGTGCGCAATGTAGAGCTTGGAGACCGGTGGAGCGATGGTGAGCTCGTTCTGGTTCCCGGTAAGGAAGGGACGCAGGAGAAGCGCATCCCAATCGACGTTTTCTTCAAGAAGATCGTGATGGTTCGCGACAAGCTCCGCGTACTGGAGCAGAAGATCAACGGTAACAAGCGGCTGAGTGACGAGGAGAAGGTGCAGCTCCAGCAGTACATCACGGGCTGCTACGGTTCCTTGACGACGTTCAACGTCCTCTTCAAACGCAAAGAAGATCAGTTCAAGGGACAGAGCGCTTAGAGCATCCCGAGCTCGAGCTTTGCCGCTTCCGTCATTCGTTCCGGCGTCCACGGAGGGTCCCAAACCAGCTCCACGTGCGAAGTCGAAACACCTTCGACGCGGCCGGTTTTCTCGGCGACCTCTTCGACGAGCGCGCCCGCGACGGGACAGGCCGGCGCGGTGAGCGTCATGCGCACCTCGGCGCGCCCATCCTCAGCAACGTTTACGCCGTAGATCAAGCCCAACTCGTAGATGTTTACCGGAATCTCCGGGTCGAAGATGGTTTGGAGCGCGCTGATGATCGCGGCTTCGACGACCGTTGGGTCGATGGGTGCTTCAGGCTCTTTCCCCGTTCCGCCATAGGCCTCGCTGATCGGCTCGCTTGGCGGCGGATGTCCCTCCGCCAACGGCAAGAACACGTGGTTGGAGGTCGACCTCGGTTGGATCTTGTGCACCTTCAAGCGTTCGATGTCGTCGCCCACCGCTCTACTCCGTTTTCACTTCGCCGCCCGTTCCGTGCAGGGCTTGATTGAGGGTGTGCCAACCGAGCGTGGCGCATTTGACGCGCATCGGGAACTCGCGAACCCCGGCGAAGACAGCGAGCTTACCGAGCGCATCCAGATCGTCAGATCCATCGGCATGGGTGACCATCGCGTGGAACTTCGAGAACAGCTCTTCGACTTGCTGGACGGTCTTGCCTTTGACCGCCTCGGTCATGGTGGAGCAAGACGCCTGGGAGATCGCGCATCCCTGTCCGATGAACCCGATGTCGGTGATGGTGTCCCCATCCAACTGCAATCGGAGCGTGATTTTGTCGCCACACAAGGGGTTGTATCCGCGCCCTTCGCGATTGTGCGGCTCAGGAAACCTGTGGTTCCGTGGGTTCTTCCCGTGATCGAGGATCACTTCTTGATAGAGCTCGCGGAGATCCATCAGCCAAACAACTCCCGCACTTTCTGAAGCGCTTGGACCAATGCGTCGATGTCATCCACGGTGTTGTACATAGCGAGCGACGCGCGTGCGGTCGCGGCGATGCCGAAGTGCTCCATCACCGGTTGTGCGCAGTGGTGCCCGGTACGAATGGCGACACCCTCCGAGTCGACGATGGTTCCGATGTCGTGAGGATGCGCTGCGTTCATCAGAAACGAGATCGTCGCGACCTTGCTGGAGGCCGTGCCGACGAGCCGAACGTCCGGCGTGGACTCGAGCGCTTCGGTGGCATATCGAAGCACCGCGCACTCGTGGGCGTGAACCGCTTTCAAGTCGAAGGACGCGAAATAATCGATCGCGGCGCCGAGGCCAATCGCCCCAGCGATGTTCGGCGTCCCCGCTTCGAACTTGTACGGCAAGTCGTTGTAGATCGTCTCTTCGAAGCTGACGGAACGGATCATGTCGCCGCCACCCTGGTACGGTGGCATTTCCTCGAGCAGCCGTTCCTTGCCGTAGAGCACCCCGATCCCGGTGGGTCCGTAGAGCTTGTGTCCGCTAAACGCGTAGAAATCGCAGTCGAGCGCCCGCACATCGACGTCGACGTGCGAGACCGCCTGGGCGCCATCTAGCAAGACCAACGCGCCTCGCTGATGCGCGAGCTCGATCAGTTGGGCGACGGGCAGTACGGTGCCGAGCGCGTTCGAGACATGCGCGAGCGCGACCAGACGAGTGCGCTCGCTGAGCTTCCGTTCGAAATCGGATGGTAGGATCTCACCCCGGTCGGTCATCGGGACGACTACGAGCCTTGAGCCCGTCTGTTGGCAGAGGATCTGCCAGGGCACGATGTTCGAGTGGTGCTCGAGCTCCGTTACGAGGATCTCGTCGCCTTCACGCAGATAGGTGCGCCCCCAGCTCTGCGCCACCAGGTTGATCGACTCGGTGGTGCCGCGCGTAAAGACCACCTCTGTGGGACTGACCGCGTTCAAGAAGGCGCGGACCTTCTCGCGTGCGTCCTCATAACGGGCGGTTGCCCGCTGTGAAAGAAGGTGAACGGCGCGATGGATGTTCGCACAATCACGGGCGTAGACATCGGCAACCGCGTCGATAACCACCTGAGGTTTTAGCGATGTGGCCGCGCTATCGAGGTAGACGAGCGGCTTTCCATGGACTCTTTGGTGAAGCGCAGGAAAGTCCTCCCGGACGCGCTCGACGTCGAACGACAGGGAGCCGGACTCGGGGATGGGTAAGGCCTGGTTCACGCGACCCTCCGAACCTCGTCACCGTGTGGTATCCGAGCGATCAGCGCTTCGCGCAATCGCGCTCGAGTCGGCTCGTGGCTGACCCGGTCGACGATCGCCTCCAAGAAAGCATACGTCAGCATCCCCTGAGCCAGGTCTTTGGGAATCCCGCGCGCACGTAGGTAGAAGAGCTGGTCTTCATCGAGCGAGCCCACGGTCGCACCGTGGCTGCAGATCACGTCGTCTGCGTCGATCTCGAGGTGTGGCTTCGTGTGAACCGTCGCAGTGTCGGAAAGCAGGAGGTTTCGGTTCTCCTGGTGGGCCTCGGTCTTCTGCGCATCGCGGTGAACGACTACGATCCCATCGAAGACAGCCGTGCCCTTGTCCAGGACGATGCCGTGATATGTCTGATGGCTGGTGCAGTGCGGGGCCTGATGTTCGACCGCGGTATGATGATCGACGTGATCTTCACCCGCAGCCAGGTACGCACCGTCGAGCTGACACTCGGCCCCGTTGCCTTGGAGCAAGCAGCGCACGTCGAAGCGAAGCAGCGCTCCACCGAGGGTCACGACCGTCGATCGATAGCGGCTATGGTCACGCTGACGGACATCGACACGGCCGATCTGCAGGCCCGTGCTTTCGTGAACACGCACGTGGGTCATCTTGGCGTTGCGACCGAGATCGATTTCAACCACCGAGTTTGTGAGTTGCCCGAGCTCGCCACCGGCGTAGTTCTCGATGAAGCTCAGCTCGGCATTTTCGCCCAGCGTAATCAACACCCGTTGGTAGATCACGCCTCGCTCCGACGAGACCGGAAGGGCATGGACCAGCTCGATCGGCGCATCGATCACGGCATCGGCCGCAACGTCGATCCATAGGCCATCGCTGAACAGCGCTGTGTTGAGCGCTGCAAAGTGCGAGGGGGCTCCCCCCAAGTCGAGCCGCCCTTCCAGGAGTCCGGGCTGGTCCTGAAGCACTTCTCGCAGACTTCGCACGGTTACCCCCTCCGGGCTTGGACGCAGAACTGAGGGAACCGCGTCGTCGTGCCGGGAGAAATCGGCATCGGTGAGAGCGCGCACCGGGGTAAATCGCCACGCCTCGGTTCGTTTGGTCGGCAGCCCCTGCTCCCGAAGCGCCTGAGCCGCCCGAGCACGAAGCGCGCGCAACCATGGCGGCCCGGTCTCGAAGGAGCTGGGAAGGCTGCCCAGTAGGGTCTGGTGACTCGCTCCGGTCACAGCTGCGACGCGCCCCGGACCTCGGCGTATCCCTCTTTTTCGAGCCGTTTGGCGAGGTCCTTGCCTCCGGTTCGAACGATCTTACCGTCGATCAATACGTGCACGACGTCGGGCACGATGTAATCGAGCAGTCGTTGATAGTGGGTGATCACGAGCATCGCTCGGTCGGGGCCGCGCAACGCGTTCACACCCTCGGCCACGACTTTCAGCGCGTCGATATCGAGCCCCGAGTCGGTCTCGTCGAGCACCGCGAGCGTGGGCTCGAGCATGGCCATCTGAAAGATCTCGTTGCGCTTCTTTTCACCACCGCTGAAACCGTCGTTCACCGCACGCTTGCTGAGATCGTCGGGAAGTTGCACCAGTGCGGCTTTCTCCTTCGACAGCTTCATGAAATCGATGGCGTCGAGTGGTTCCTGGCCGCGGTGCTTTCGAATGGCATTGAGCGCCGCCTTGACGAAATAGACGTTGCTCACGCCCGGAATGGTGACCGGGTACTGAAATCCGAGAAAAATACCCTCTGCAGCCCGAAGCTCGGGCGCCATCTCGAGCAGATTCGTGCCTTTGTAGAGTACACGCCCCTTGGTGACCTCGTAGCCCTCGCGGCCGGCGAGCACGTACGCAAGCGTGCTCTTGCCCGAACCGTTGGGCCCCATGATCGCGTGGACTTGTCCCGCCTCGATCACGAGGTTGATCCCCTTGAGAATGGGCTTGCCGTCGACCTCGACGTGTAGGTCCTCGATTTTCAACATCAGCCGACTGCTCCTTCCAAGCTAACGCCGAGGAGCTTCTGCGCCTCGACCGCAAATTCCATCGGCAGCTCTTTCAGCACTTGCTTGGCGAAACCGTTGACGATGAGGCTCACCGCATCCTCCTCGGAAAGACCCCGCTGCCGGCAATAGAACAGCTGATCATCTCCGATACGCGAGGTCGTCGCCTCGTGCTCGAGCTTCGACGAGCTGTTGCGGACGTCGACATAGGGCACCGTGTGCGCGCCGCACTTGTCGCCGATCAAGAGCGAGTCGCATTGCGTGTAGTTGCGCGCATTCGTCGCGCCGCGAGAGATTTTCACCCCACCGCGATAGGTCTGCTGCCCATGCCCTGCGCTAATCCCTTTGGAAATGATGGTGGATTTCGTGTTCTTGCCGAGGTGGATCATCTTGGTGCCAGTGTCGGCCTGTTGACGGTGATTGCTCAGCGCTACCGAATAGAACTCCCCGATCGAATCGTCGCCTTTGAGAATGCAACTGGGGTACTTCCAGGTGATCGCCGAGCCGGTCTCGACCTGGGTCCAACTGATCTTCGAGCGTTCGCCCTCGCAAAGGCCTCGCTTGGTGACGAAGTTCAGGATCCCTCCCTTACCGTTCTCGTCGCCCGGATACCAGTTCTGGACCGTCGAGTATTTGATCTGGGCGTCCTTGTGCGCGATCAGCTCGACGACCGCAGCATGAAGCTGGTTCTCGTCACGCATCGGCGCCGTGCAACCTTCGAGGTAACTCACATAGCTGCCCTCATCGGCGACGATCAGCGTTCGCTCAAACTGGCCGGTCTTCGCAGCGTTGATCCGGAAATAGGTCGAAAGCTCCATGGGGC
>JBAVOF010000153.1:0-6045 GCA_049691835.1 Polyangiales bacterium | reverse complement strand
CCTTGCAATATTGGCGGAGCATCTCGAGTTCCTGGTCGAGCTGCGAGGGCTGCTGGGCGAATGCCGGCAGGGCGGCGGCTACGAAAAGCAATAGGACTGTCGTGCGAATGTTCATCAGAGTACCTTTTCAAAGGGTAGTGACAGGAAATATAGAGGCGACTCGAAGGGTTGCCCGACGAGCGACGGAGCAATCATCGGCGCCACGCCCGTGGCTGCCTCGGCCACGGCGACTAGAGTCAGCAGTTTCTTCATCCGACGCCCGTATCTAGTCCTTCAAGCGAGCGACTCGGTCGGCGATGGCCGGGAGTTGCCGGCGATCCGCTTCCGTGTACTGGACCGACCCGAGGTCGAAGGTCAGCTTGTCGATCTTGCCGGTGAACTTGAAGGGAACATCGTAGCGATACTCGATCAAGGCGACCCCCGTGCGAGTGTCCAGCCCGACGTCGAAGTCCTCGTCCTCGGGGAACATGATGGGGGTGCTGTGCTCCAGCGTGTTCCTGGCGACCTCCTTGCCGTCCACGGACAGCACGCCCGTGCCCCCTTTGCCGAAACCGGGGCCGTCGTACTTGAAGTCGAACCGGATGGTGTGCTTGCCGGCGCTCAGCTCGGGCCCCTCCCAGACCGTCCGCTTCAGATCGAGCAGATTGTAGAGAAACACCGGCTTGCCCCGGCCGATTCCCAATTCGCCTTTGCTGAGCAACAAGGCGTAGCCGCCGAACCGCCCGCCCTGGGTGACGATGATGCCTTCCGCGCCGCTCTCGGGGATGTCGACTTGCGCCTCGATGACGAAGTCCTTCGCCAGGATGTGCGGGGCGGCGCTGGCCGGAACGCCGCTCAACTCGCCCGAATAGGTGAATTTCGTCCGCCCCGCCGTTGCGCTCGGACGCGGCGTGAGAAAGCGCGCCAGCGTGGAGTTGTCGAGCGGGAACACGTTGTACTTCTTCGCCTCGGCATAGAAGACGGCCTCCAGTTCCTTGACTTTGTCCGGCATCTTGGCGGCGAGATCATTGAACTGAGTGGGGTCGTCCTTGATGTTGTAGAGCTCCCACTGGTACCCGGTAATCACGTCCGGCGGGGTCTTCGTGCCAATTTCCCAGGGAAGCGTCACTGGAGTCGTTGCCGCCACCCAGCCGTCGTGATAGATGGCCCGATTGCCGAGCATCTCGAAGTACTGGGTCTTGTGCCGGGTGGGCGCGTTGGCGTTTGCCTTATCCCAGGTATACACCATGCTCACGCCTTCGATGGGGCGCTGCTTGATGCCGTTGATCGTCTCGGGCGCCGCGATACCGGTCACTTCGAGGATGGTGGGCACGATATCGATGACGTGGTGGAACTGATTGCGGATGCCACCCACGTCCGTGATATGGCCGGGCCAGGACATGACCACGCCCTGGGCCGTCCCGCCGAAATGCGACGCCACCTGCTTCATCCATTTGAACGGCGTGTCGAACGCCCACGACCAGGCCGCCGCGAAGTGCGGATAGGTCCGTTCCGATCCCCAGAACTCGTACCAGAGAAACTGATCCTTGACCGGCACGGCAACGCCATTAAAGGTGGTGAACTCGTTCGGCGTCCCGTTGAGCATGCCCTCGGCGCTCGCACCGTTGTCGCCGCTGATGTAGATGATTAAGGTGTTGTCGAGTTCTCCCAGGTCTTCGACGGCCTGGATGACGCGGCCGATCTCGTGGTCGGTATAGGCGAGGTAGGCCCCGAACACGTCGGCCTGCTTGATGAAGAGCTTTTTCTCCTCCCAGCTCAGCGAATCCCACTCCGGCAGCTCCTTCGGCCATGGCGTCAACTGCGCGTGGGCAGGCATGATGCCCAGCCGTTTTTGGTTGGCGAAGATGGTCTCGCGCAGTTTGTTCCAGCCGTCGTCGAACAGGTGCATATCGCTGATCTTCTTGATCCACTCGGGCGTCGGATGATGCGGCGCGTGCACGCCGCCGGGCACGTAATAAACGAAGAACGGTTGGTCGGGCGCGATCTCCTTGAGCTGCTTCATGTATTGGATCGCATCGTCGGCCATCGCCGTGGTCAGATTCCAGCCGGGATTGTCTTGGTAGGGGTAAATGGCCGTCGTGTTGCGGAACAGATTCGGTTGCCACTGGCTGGTGTCGCCGCCGATGAACCCGTAGAAATACTCGAAGCCCATCCCGCTCGGCCATTGGTCGAACGGCCCGGCCTGGCTGGCTTGGTAGAACGGCGTGTTGTGGTTCTTGCCGAACCACGAAGTCGCGTAGCCGTTCTCCTTCAAGATGGTGCCGATCGTGCCGTTCTCTTTCTCGATGATGGAGTCGTAGCCCGGAAAGCCCGTTGCCGCTTCGCCCACCACGCCAAAGCCCGCCACGTGATGGTTACGCCCCGTGATCAACGCGGCCCGCGTCGGCGAGCACAGCGACGTGGAATGAAACTGCGTGTAGCGCAACCCGTTGTTGGCGATGCGATCCAGAGCCGGGGTCGAGATGACGCCACCGAACGTGCTCGGCGCGCCAAACCCGTTATCATCGGTCATGATGAGCAGTACGTTGGGTGCGCCCTTGGGCGGCACGACCCGCGGCGGCCACCAAGGTTTGGACTCCGAGGCTTTCTCCTTGATCACCCCGCCGAACTTAGGATCGGGCGGCGGCAGTTGTTTCCCGCTGATGGTGGTGGTCGCGCTGGGCGAACCCAACACCCCGGTGGTCTGGATGACGCCGGTTGATTCGCCTTCGGCCGCGCCGGTGGCAATCACCAGCTTCTGACCGACCGCGATCTCATCCGAGCGCAGCTTGTTCTGCGCCTTCAGATCTTCGACGGAAATCTCGAAGCGCTCGCTGATAGCAATCAGATCGTCATCCTCGGCCACCACATAGGTAGCAGTGACGGTGTCATATTGGCCGCGCGCGTGGTGACGCGGTCCCGTGTCGGCGGCCTGGACGCCGCCGCTGAGACAGGCCATCAAGGCCAGGGTTGAGCAGCAAGTTTTTAGTCCCCCAGAAAAGGGTGAGTTCAGGAACCATGGATTATTCATTTGGTGATGCCCTCTTTAGAGGTTGTTGATACAGATCGATATTTTTCGGATGAGTTCTACAAATATTAGATGACAAATAGCTCCACTAATTATGTGACAACCCGCTTAAGCGATTGCACAGTTGCGGGGCGAAACTCCCCCCGGGCTACTCGTGCGAGGGCAACGAGGCGGCGCATCAAGGTTTCAGCACTACTTTCCTCGAATCAGCGCTGAGGGATGCTCCTCGAGAAAGTCGGCCAGTATACGCAGCGAGCGCGCAGCGCGGGCGACCTCCTGCAAGGCGACACGCAGCTCCTGCTGGCCGGGAGCGTTCTTGCCGACGATCGTCATGTCCGTGCTCTTGAGCACCTCGGTGGCGGCGGTAATCGCGCTGCGGAGTTCCGCAACAGTCGTCTTCAATCCGGGAGTAACGTCTGCATCAATGCGACTCACCGCCCTATCCACGCTCTTGAGCGTCTGGTCGAGCGTGGTAAGTAACTTCGTGAGATCGGTGCCAATCGCGTCATACGGCAGTTCGTCGAGCTTCGCGACGATGCTGCTGAGCTTCGCTTCGACGTCCGGGAGGGTGCTCGGGACCACCGGCAGCTCTATGGGATCCTGGCTCCAGTCGATCGTTGCCTCAGACACGTCCGGAAAAAAGTCAAAAGCCACGTAGAGCTGCCCGGTGAGCAGGCTCCCGCTCCGCAACTGGGCGCGCAGCCCCTGCTGCTCGACCATCTGCTCAAGGAAGGTGTGGTTTTGTTGTTCGCTTCGTGCGATGGGTTTGCCGGCGGCTGCCGGCTGCGCGTGTAAGCGCGCGACGAGACGCTCGGGAAAGGCCACGATCTCTACCCGTCCGCGAAGGCTCAACGTCGCCGGGTCGATATCGAGCCCCACGCTCATGACCTCGCCCTCCGGCAGCCCGAGAAGGGTGACCGGGGCGCCCACGGACAGCCCACGTAGCGATTCATTGAAATAGAGCACGTAGTGTCTTACGGTGGTCTCCGGCTGCTTCATCGCCGTGGCCTGGTCACTATAGAGGGTGAAGACCATGTTCGCGGTGGCGGGCTCGGCCTTGGAGGCGAAGGGCGGTGTGTCAAACGCGACACCGCCCGCAAGCAGCGCCACCAGCGACTGCGTGCGCACCTCTACGCCGCCTGCGCCAATCGAGACGTCAAGTCCGCTCGCGTTCCAGAAGCGTGTGCCGGAGTTGACGTACTGGTCGTAGGGCGCGTTGACGAAGATCCTGATGCTGACCGTGCTGCCATCGCCCGCTAGATCGTATGCGATGACCTGCCCGGCCTTCAGGCGGCGGTAATAGACCGGCGAGCCAATTCCTAGCGATTCGAGAGTGTCGGCCTTAAGCAAGAACTGCCGGCCTGGTTGATTGAGCGTGATGATTGGCGGCACCTCCAGCCCGGTAAACGTGCGCTGCGGTTTGTCTGACTTGCCGGCCTCAAAGCCGATGTAATTGCCCGAGAGCAGGGTGCCGAGCCCGGAGATCCCGCTCAGCGTAACGCGCGGCTCGACGACCCAGAACTTCGCATCCTCGACCATTAGAGCCTCGGCGCTCTTGGCGATCTTCGCCGTCACCTCTACTCTGGAGTAATCGGAGGCAAGTTGCACCGCCGTCACCTGGCCGATGTTCACCGTCTTGTACTTGATAGCGGTCTTGCCGGCCTCCACGCCTTCAGCGGCCTTGAAGACGATGGTGATGGTCGGGCCCTCGCTCATAATCTTATGAATCGCAATGCCAATGGCGACCAGCGCAGTAAAGATCGGGATAATCCAAATCGCCGAGATTCGCGTGCGCCTCTTCACCACTACTGTGGCCTGCGGAAGGCTATCGTGATGGCTGTTCTCAGCCATACCGGTCCTCCCTGTTTGCCCCTGAATCCCAGATCAGGCGGGGATCAAAGGATTCCGCCGCGATCATCGTCAGCACGACCACCGCCGCGAAAAACAGCACTCCCGGACCGGGTTTCACCGACATCAACGGCTGCAACTGCACGAGGGCGACGGTGAATGTATCGACGAAGACATCCAGCATCGACCAGCGGCCAATAAAAACGACCAGGCGATAAAGCCTAATTCGCTCGTGGAAACTCTTTGGGGAACCGCGCTGCACCGTGATCAACAGGTAGGTAAGGGCGATCAGCTTCCCGAGCGGGACCATCACGCTGGCGATCAATACGATGAGTGCCAGTGGCCACGATCCCGAGGTATAGAGGAACACCACGCCACCCAGGATGGTGTCGGAATCGGAAGACCCGAGTGTGGTTGTGCTGAGCACCGGCAGGGTATTCGCGGGGATGTAGCAGATCGCTGCGGCGATGACGAGCGCCCATGTATACTGAATAGATTGGTCGCGGCGCCACGCGAGCTCTGCCCCGCAGCGCGGGCAGTACCCCGGCTCGGCCGCGCCGGCAGGCCGCACCAGCAGATTGCACGTTTCGCAGGAAACGAGCCCCGCCTGAGCGGCGGTGCGTGCGGTTACCGTCATTGCGTCGGCTCCGCCTCAGGCGCCGCGGAAGATACCTGCGGTGCTCCTCCGTCATCCGCCCACTCCACCAGATTCCAGATCTCGCGCGGATCGAACGTGACCATGATCGCGGGCAAGAGCAGCACGAGTGCACCTACCGCATACATGCCGATGCCGGGAGCCACCGTCGCCAACTCCGCGATCTTGATCAGCGCAACCAGGATACCGAGCAGCATCACCTCAATCATCGACCAGGGCCGCATAAAGTCGGCCCAATGCAGCATCCCACCGACCCACCGCGGCGCGGGTGATCGCTTTACGGCGAGCAGCACCGTCAGCATAAACAGGAGGTAACTCCCCGGCGCGATCACTGCGCAAAACGCGACGATCACGGCCGTCACCTCTTGGCCCTGCACCCACATCTCGTATGCGCCGCCGCCGATGGTCGTGCTCGCGTGGCGCCCGACGGCCGACAACCCCATCAGGGACGCGGTATTGGCGATAATCAAGACGATCAGTGCGGTGAGAGTGAGCGCGAGGGGGCGATCGATCGGGTCGGCAACCCGGATTGCAA
>JBAVOF010000152.1:0-1904 GCA_049691835.1 Polyangiales bacterium | reverse complement strand
GCCCAATCCTGCTGGGGGTCCTCGCGAAGGGTCAGGAGCCCACGCAGGCTCATCATGCGGAGGTCGCAGCGATGCTCGCAGGCGCACAGCACGTCGAGAGCGCCGACATCGCGGAGGGAGTCGATCGCATCGTCAATCTACTCTCGGTCACATCGAACGCTGAGCAAGCGTTTGCCTGGGACGACGCGGAATCGGCTCTGGCCTGGATCTGCTCGACGGATTCAGGGAGGGCAGGCGAGGAGTTCACACGCTACCTCGATCGGCACGGACACCGCGCGGTTCGCGAGCTGGAGCTGCGCCAAAAGGAGTGGGCGGTCGATCCGGCGCCGCTCATCGCGTCGCTGCAGTCGGGACTTCGCGCCCGTTTGCAACACGGGACGCCGCGCCGTCCGAAGCCCGGTCCGGCCAGCTCGACGAAAGACCGGCCGTTCATCCGAAGGCTGCTCCCACTCGCGCACGCCGCGATTCGCAGCCGCGAGCACACGAAGTCCGCGCTGGTGGCGGTGACAGCTCGTTTCAAGCATGCGTACCGAGCGCTTGGCTTGCGCATGGTGAAGGAAGGCCTCCTGCCCGACCAAGACGCTGTGTTCTTTCTAACGCACCAGGAGCTCGGGCGGCTGCTCGAAGGCCGCAGAGACCTCGCTGAGCTTGCCGTGTCGAGACGACGGGTCATCGACTTCCAGATGCCGCTTCACTTTCCGCAGATCTTCCGCGGGCGGCCCGAGCCGCTTCGACACGAGCCGATCGAAGGGGATGGCGGCGCTCTCGTCGGAAAGCCGGTGAGCCGCGGCGTCGTCACAGGTCCAGCGCGAGTCGCAGAGACACTCGAGGAGGCCGCCGCGCTGCAGGCAGGGGAGATTCTAATCGCATCCATCACCGACGTGGGATGGACACCTTACTTCAGCCTGATCGCTGGCCTCGCGACGGACGTGGGGAGCGCGGTATCGCACGGCGCCGTCGTCGCGCGTGAATACGGCCTTCCCGCCGTGGTGAACCTTCGGGTGGCCACCTCCCGTTTTCAAACTGGCGACATGGTAACGCTCGACGGCGATCGCGGGACCCTGGCGCCAGCGTAGCCGATACGTACCCCGTACAAACCCTCAGCCCCCGTGTGGCACCGTGTGGGGGCTCTTGACTTCCAGGAGCGATATGCGATCGGCAGGGCGCTAAGGAGCTCATCATGGTCGCCACGATCGGACTCACCGGCCTGCGCCCGGACCCGGCTCGCGTCGCTGAGATCGCGTCCCCACCCTACGACGTGATCAAACCGGGAACGCCGCTCGAATCGCTGCTGCGCAATCGACGCAACTCGCTGTTTCACGTCACCTTGGGCGATCACCCCAAGGAAGCGATGGACCGGCTGGTGTCTGAGAGGCTTCTCATCGAAGATGATCATCCCGCGTACTACGTGTATGAGCAAACCTGGCCGGGCGGCCAGCGCACCGGTGTCTTCGTGGCCGCTGAGGTCTCGCCCTACAAAGCCCGTCAGGTGATCCGTCACGAGAAGACCTTCGACGACAAGGTCAAAGGCCGCCTTGCCGTGCGGCGCGCGACAGGCCTTCACATTGGCCCGGTATTCGTTCTGACCCGCGCCCCGATCGGAGCCTCTCTAGAGGAGGCCAAGCGCAGCGCAGATCCGATCTACGACTTCACCAGCAACTTCGGTGGCTTCAGCGAGCTCGAAGGGATTCGGAACAGAGTCTGGCGCGTTGCCGAGCAGAGCAAGACTGGACGTGCGATCCAGGCGGCGCTCGGCACGGAACCCTTCTACATCGCCGATGGACACCATCGCTACCACGCGAGCTTGCTGCACGAGCAGAGCCATTTTCTTTGCTACGTCACCGAGGAAGCGGTGATTCAAGCCTACAATCGCGTGATCAACGGGGTCCGTCCCTTCTCAGAGA
>JBAVOF010000151.1:0-2306 GCA_049691835.1 Polyangiales bacterium | reverse complement strand
ATCCACGGGGGCGAAACGACCATCGGCAAGGGGTCGGTCATCGGGGGTAATGTCTGGCTCACCAAGTCGGTGCCACCCGGATCCAAAATTTTCGGCCGCGCGAAGTAGACGCCCGCGTTCTGGCGGCCCAGTCAGCCGAGCTTTTGCTTGACCTTGTCGTAGACGGCCTTGAGATTGATCAGCTCGCCGAGCTCGTCCTCGGAGATCACGACGTCGTATTTCTTCTCGACGTCGGCGACGATTTCGATCGCCATCATGCTGTCGATCCCCAGGTCGGCGAATGACGTATCCTCAGGGATATCCTCGACTTCCGTGACCTCTGCGATAATCTGCCGCAGCTCGTCCTTCAACGTATCCGACATGCCGCCCGTATATGCTTGGCTTCCCGATGAGCGTCAAGCCTTTGAAAACTGGCCGATCGGCCTGTTTCGAAAGTGGTATTCGCTCGAAACTACGGTACCTTCAGGCGCGCTACCCCTATGAGTTGGATTTCAGAAAAGGCCCACGCGGAGCTGCAACGAGTGCGCGACGCGCAAGCCAAGCAGATCTATCCCTATTTCCGACCGTTCGAATCCGGCGGTTTGCACACGACGATCGGCGGCAGGCCTATCGTGAACTTCAGCTCGAACGACTACCTCGGGTTGACTAACCATCCGAAGGTCAAAGAGGCGGCCAAGGCGGCGGTCGATCAATTCGCATGCGGGCTGAGCTCGTCGCGGGTTCAGGCAACGGCGACCCTGCACGTGGAGCTCGAGGCACGCCTTGCGGCTTGGTATGGCTTCGAGAAGGCACTGATCTTCACAACCGGCTATCAAGCGATGGTCGGCACGATCATGTCGCTGGCCGACAAGGACACCACGGTCGTGCTCGACAACCTGAGCCATGCCTGCATTCTCGATGGAACCTTCTTGGCGGCAGGCACCCCGATGCGCGCGCCCGAGGTGCGCTTCTTCAATCACAACAGCGCAAAAGCGCTGGACCGAGTTCTGCGAAAGCGAGAACGGAAGAACGCACTGGTGGTGATCGAAGGCATCTATTCACTCGATGGAGACGAGGCCAAGATTGAAGAGTTCATCGAAGTCTGTGCGCACCATGAGAACGTGGCCATCGTCTGTGATGACGCCCACGGCACGGGCACGCTTGGGGCAGGTGGGCGAGGCATCATCGAGAAGTACGGTTTACAAGGGAAAATCCCCGTCGTCATCAGCACGTTTTCAAAGACCTTTGGTGGCATCGGTGGGATTCTACTCGGCGACGCCGATGTGGTAGATTTCATCAAGCACACCGCGCGCTCGTTCCTGTTCAGCGCATCGTTACCGGTGCCAATCGTGGCAGCCGCAAGCACGATCCTCGACATGCTGGAGGCTGACGGACCGGCGCTGGTGAGCGAGCTCCACGAGAAAGCAACCTACATGCGCAACGGCCTTACGGAGATCGGTTTCGACCTCGGAGAGAGCAACTCGCACATCATGCCGATCATGATTCGCGACGAGACGAAAGCGATGTTCACGCACGTAGCGCTACTGGAGAACGGTGTGTTGATGGTTCCAATCATGTACCCCGCCGTGAAGGAAGGACAAGAGCGGCTCCGTCTGAATGTCACCCGAGGCCACACCTACCAAGACATCGATCGAGCACTGGAATTGTTGCGGACGTTCGCGGACTCGTTCTCGCTGGTCAGCGATTCGACAAGAGCAGTCGCCAAATGATTCGGGTTCTGGCGCCGGATCCGAGGCGGCGAATCAGGCCGCGACGCGCGGCTTGCGCCCTATTGGCAGGCGAATAGTCCGTTGGCGCAAATCAGCGGACCTCGGCTCGGATAGTAGTACGCCCAAAAGAAACACATCTCGTCGTCCACGCCGGTGCCGAAGCCGACGCTCTCGTTGCTTTGATTGTTCCAGTCGCAGGTGATCTTGAAGCCGCCACCGTCGGGGACGGCGAAGGGGGGGTCATGAGTGACGGTCACGGGCTCGTCCCATTGGAAGTTGGGCACGTCGTACACTGGAGAGCCTTGCGATCCCGCATCCTGCGACGTTTCGACATAGACGTTGGTTCCCCACTGATGCTCGTGCCCGGTGATCGCAAAGTAGCTCACACCGTTGAATCGGGACGGGATCTGGATGAAGCTTGGGCCGAGTCTGACCTCGCCGTTTGGAGGTGGTGGGATGTAGATGCCCGTGTCGCCCATGAACATGATGTTGGCTTCGTGCTCAACCTGGTCTTCCGGCATCGGAATGAAGGTCGATGTAGCTTCGGCCGTCCGCGGGGCTGCAGCGACGTTGATGTAGTGTAGCTCCAAGCGAATC
>JBAVOF010000150.1:0-6594 GCA_049691835.1 Polyangiales bacterium | reverse complement strand
GATCTGGTCCGCCGTCACCGAGGCGTCGACGGCGTACTGGTCGACTGCCGTTCGTTTGGCCTTCACGGACCACTGGGGTGCGCGAAAGTGCCCTGGCCCCGCGGACAGCCGCTCGACCGACCCACCGAGCTCCACGGTCGGTGAGCCGTCCGAGGTGGCCCACATCGTGGGCTGGCGCGCCGCGAAGTCGATTTGTGCGCCGCGGGCCTTGATCGGATCCTGCCCGACGTTTTGAACAGAGAGCAACTCGACGGGGATGCTCCCGGCGATCTGATGGTTGGCAAGGTCCACCTGCAGAGCGAACGTGGCTTTGATCGTCGCGGCCGCCCCCTCCATTTTTGCCGACGCGCGCTCGATTGAGCTCGTCAGGGACCCCATCCCTTTCAGACCCCAGATGCCCGAATCGTGCATGCCAAAGTCCTCGAGCTCGACGGCCGTGGCGAGCTTCTGTACCGTCGCCGTGAGCGACCCGCCCTCTTTGGCGGTGACTTCGTCCACGGAGACGTCGAGCATCAGCGCACCGAACATCTGGGCTGGATCCTCGGGAGCCGAGAGCGCGCCTTTGAGTGCGGCTCCATCGATGGTCACGGCGAGCGGGCCGTCCTCGTAGTGCGCGCTTCTCACCGTTCCCTCCAGCGTCGCACGTCCCGCGGTCACTCCGGCAGGTGCGACCTCGAGCCCCGCGACCTCGAATCGGCCGGCGAGGTCGTCGACATGCAACCAAGATAGCGACCAAGGAAGGACGGGAACGTCGAATGCGCCCTCCGCCTCGATGTGGGCGACCGAAAAGGGCGGCGCGCCGGGATCTTGCTCGTCTCCTTCGTGTGGAGGAACGGCATCTTGGACGTTCGCATGAACCTCAGCGATCAGCATGGAGTCCAAGACGTCGAGGGCGCCCACGTCGACTGTCGTTCGCGCCTTCGTCCGGTCGAGCTCGACGCGCGCCTGCAGGCGCAGGAGCGAATCCGCCTGCTGAAACTCCGGGAAGAGCGATTGCTCGCGCAGCTTCGCGCTCGCGTTGAGAATCAGCGAGCGTCCGTTTGCTAATTGCAGATGGACCGTCGGCGAGAGATGCGCGCTCCGGGTCGCCGGGGCGCCCGCGCGCTCCTCGACCGACAGAACGACATCATCGCGCCCGTGGGGGCGCAACGAGATCGACGCGTTCGGCTCCGGCGCAAACGCAATGCCGTCCGAAAAGATGCCAAGCGGTGCGAGGTCCGTTTGACGCACGATCTCGCCGATCGCCGGAAGCGCCGCTTGGTTGGGCTCGGAGACGGCGACTTCAACTGCGCGAAGACTGATCGGTGCGAGCTCGACGGGGCCCAACGCGATGGGCAGCTCCCTCAGCGATTCGAGGCTTTGGGAAAGCGGCGTGGACGGTTCCTCAGGTTCCCCGGTCGAAGGGAAGAGCTCTGAGATGGAGTTGCGCCCATCGTCTGTGAACACCACCGTGACCGCGGCGGCGCCGCCTCGCACCTCGGGGATCACCAAGTTCCCCGAAAGAAGGTCACCGAGCTCGATTGGAACCCGGAGCTCTTCGAGCCGTAACAGCTCCGGCGCGTACGGTCGCAACCCCTCGGGGGTCGCCACGACCAAGTCCTTCACCTCGAGTCCCGAGAACAGCGAAAGCGAGAGACCCGAGTACCGCACCTCCGTCCCGGCGAGCTCCGACAGCAACCGTTGGACCGGACCCTTCACAACGCGATGGTCGAGGTTCGCCAAGAGCCACAGGGTCCCAGCCACCATGAACGCAAAGGCTCCGAACGCGCCCACAAGGATTGGAACCCAAGCGCGTCTCCGCCGGCGTGTCCCAGCTGGGTGCGGCCGCTCGTCCCTAGGCGATTCCGAGCTTTCCTCGTCCGGCTGTGGCATTTATCGGAATCGTTACTCTGCCGTGAAAGGCTCGCCGGATCCAGCAACACCTGCCTGCCTCGGCAACGCGTTCCGAACCGCACGAATTCGATTTGAAGCCAGACATGGTTGCGCTCGGCGAGCTTGGTCCCGCGAGCACGTCGCACGCGGCGTTCGAGAGTTGTGGTTGACGGTCTACAACGACAACGCTGGGCCGATCGCCTTCTATCAACGAGTCGGTTTCGCCGTCGGCGAGCCGATCGTCACGGACATCGGAGCCGGGTTCGGCATGGATGACTACCGGATGATGAAGAGCGTCGTTGACTAGGCGACGCCGCGGGAGGGTCGACACCGCGGTTGGAGCGCCTCAGCCGGGGGCTGGCACGTCCCTGTTTGGGCGTCTATAGTGTAATAATGAACTATTATCGTAATTTCTTGCTTTGCTTGGGAGCGCTCGTCGGCTTGGCTGGCTTGGTGGCTTGTGGTGACGGGACGGCAGGTGGCGTCGACCGAGCCGGAGGCGCTGGCGGAGATGGCGGCGCTGCGGGTGTTGGCGGTATCGGAGGCGATGCGGGCACCGGAGGTGGCGGTGGACTCGGTGGCGTCGATCCGATGGACGAGTGCGGCGACGGCGTGCGTCAGCCGATCGAGGCCTGCGATGACGGAAACCGCCGCGGCGATGACGGTTGCGCCGGGGACTGCATGATGGTCGAGGAGGGCTTTCGCTGCCCCACCCCAGGCGCGCCTTGTGCACCGCTAGTCTGCGGTGACTCTCGTATCGACCCGCCAGAGCAGTGCGACGACCACAACAGCACCGGTTCGGACGGCTGTAGCGGCAGTTGTCAGCTCGAGCCGGGCTGGGTCTGCTTGCAGCCGGGCGTCGCTTGCAGCGCGGCGGAATGTGGAGACGGCATCGTCGCTGGCTTCGAGCAGTGCGACGATGGGAATGCGGTGACCGATGGTTGCTCTGCGAGCTGCCAGCTCGAAGACGGATTCAAATGCGAAACACCTGGCGCGCCTTGCGAACTCACCACCTGCGGCGATGGAGTACGGGAAGGCACGGAGCAGTGTGACGATGGGAACCTCACTCCCTTCGATGGCTGCGACCTTCACTGCAAGAACGAGCCGGCCTGTGCTGGGGGCAACTGCCAATCCGTTTGTGGCGACGGCGTGATCCTTCCCGGTACGGATGAAGCCTGTGACGATGGCAACACGGTTGGCGGGGATGGATGCTCGGCGGTCTGTGAGATCGAGAACGGATTTACCTGCACCACGGTGGAGTCCGAGCTTCCAGACGAGCTCGTAGTGCCGGTGATCTACCGAGATTTCCGAAGCCGGCAGACCGGGGTAGGTGTCGAGCCCACGTTCCATCCCGATTTCAATCCACCTGGGACGGGGACCCATCTCGGAATTACTACCGACCGGCTCGACGTGGAGGGCAAGCCCCAGTTCAACGCGGGGGGTGCCGGGGTCGGCACGGGGGGCTGGCCGCAAAGCAGCGCGTCGTTTGCTGCATGGTATCGCACGAGTCCGACTCTGGCCGCCGACGGTAACATCGAAGTGGTTCGCGAGCTCACGCTCACGCGACCGAACCCTGGGATTCCGAATCGCTACGAGTTCTCGAGTAACTCGTTCTTCCCGCTCGACGACGACGGCTGGGAGCTGCAGGCGCCGCCGCTCCAAGAGCTTCCGCTGACCAACGGACACAACTTCGGGTTCACCACCGAGGTGCACTACTTCTTCGTGTATCAGGGCGACGAGGTGCTTCGGTTCGAGGGGGACGACGATCTTTGGGTGTTCGTGGATGGCCGCCTATGCATGGACATCGGTGGCATCCACGCTGCGATCAGTGGGGTGATGAGCTTCGATCCCGGGGTGCTCGATGGAAACGCGGCACGTCAGGCGATTGTCAATGCCTGCATTGCCGACCTCGGCCTGCAAGTTGGCAAGGTGTACGAGGTGTTGATCTTTCATGCGGAACGGCACGTGACGCAGTCGAACTTCAGGTTGACGCTGGATGGATTCGTCACTGAGCGTTCCGAGTGCAGTGACACCTGCGGGGACGGGATTCGCACTCGCTTCGAGTTCTGCGATGACGGCAGCGCAGCGAACACCGGCGAGTACGGGCACTGCAACGACTCTTGCACCGCTCTCGGCCCCCATTGTGGGGATGGCATCGTGCAGGAGACGTTCGAGGACTGCGACAATGGAGAGAACCTAGGCGGCGTGAACGGCTGCAATCCGGACTGCAGCAGCGGACCGTTTTGTGGCGACGGGATTCGTCAACCCGAGCTGGGCGAATCCTGCGATGCCGGCGAACAGAATGGTCAATCGGGGTCTGGCTGCACCGCTCTGTGCGAAGTGGTCGTCGAGTAGCCTCGACTCCACGCTCTGGATGACGCCTGCCGTGTCGAAGAAATCCACAGTGACCGGGTCGCCTTGCGGCCGCGCCCAAGACTTGCTTGATATGCACCCATGCCCGACTTCGGAACCGCGGATTTCCACAACGTTCTGCTCGCCGGCTCACGCTCGAGCGGGAAGACCACGCTCGCGGAAGCCCTTCTGTTTCACGCGGGTGAAACGAGCCGACAAGGCTCGGTCGACGGCGGCACGACGACCAGCGACTTCGAGCAGGAAGAGCAAGCGCACCACTACTCGGTGTATTCGACCTTGCTGCACGCCACGCATCAGGGGAAGCGGATCAACCTGCTCGACCTTCCGGGCGCACCCGATTTCATCGGCCAGGCCATTGCGTGTCTGCCAGCCGCCGAGACCATGGTGCTGGTCATGGATCCGGAGGTTGGTGTCGACAGCGCCAGCCGACGCCTGGTGAAGCTCGCGCGAAGTCTCGACCTTCCAATCGCCATCGTCGTGAGCCACATCGGCGGAGGCGTCTCCCGCCTCGGCGCTTTCCTTTCCGAGCTGCAAGAAGCGTTCGGCCGCGGTTGTCTTCCGATCAACCTGCCAGCAAACAAAGGCGAAGCTGTCGTCGGTTGCTTGCTGAATGGGGCCGGCGAGAGCGACCTTGGCCCGGTTGCCGGCTTCCACACGCAGCTACTCGATCAAATCGTCGAAATCGACGATGCGCTCATGGAGCGCTACCTCGAAGGCGAAGAGCCCAACTACGAGGCGCTTCACGAACCGTTCGAGCGCGCCATGGATCAGGCACACGTCATCCCCGTCTGTTTCACGGACGCGCTGAGCGGCGCGGGTGTGGACGAGCTGCTCGACATCATCGTGCGCTACTTCCCAAGCCCTCCCGAGGGCAACCCGCGCCCTTTCTTCATCGGCGAGGGCTTCGACGAAAAGCCGTTCGTCTACTCGGACGAGGCCGATAAACCCTTGCTCGCCCGTGTTTTTCACGTCGCAACCGACCCATACCTCGGGAAGCTCTGCTTCTTCCGGGTTTACCAGGGAACGCTCAACGCCGGTGACCAGCTCTTCGTAGGTGACGGAAAGAGGCCGATTCGCGTCGGTCATCTCTTCCAGGCACAAGGAAAACAGCGAACCGCGATCCACTGCGTCGTCGCGGGCGACCTGGGCGTCATCGCCAAGCTCGACGAGCTTCACCTCGGGGACGTGCTACACGACGACCACGCTCTCGACCAGGTGCACCACAAGCCGCTTCCGTACCCGAAGCCCTTGCATGGGCTCGCCGTCGTCCCGAAGACCCGCAGCGACGAGGATAAGATCGCCGCAGTCCTTGCCCGCATTCGCGAGGAAGACCCAACCTTCGAAGCGCACTTCGAGCGCGAAACCCGCGAGCTGGTCATTCAAGGCCTGGGCGAAATGCATCTGAGCCTTGTGATCGAGCGCATCAAGAACCAGGGCGTGGACGTCGAAACGCGGCCACCAAAAATCGCATACCACGAAACCATCATGGGCAAGGCCGAAGGCCAGTACCGGCACAAGAAGCAAAGCGGCGGTGCCGGCCAGTTCGGGGAGGTGAGCCTACGAGTCGAGCCGCTCGAGCGGGGGCAGGGCTTTGAGTTCGTCGACGAGATCGTCGGTGGCGCCATCCCCAAAGGCTTCCTGCCAGCGATCGAGAAGGGCGTCCGCGACATCATGCGGCGGGGCATCGTCGCCGGTTATCCCATCGAAGATGTGCGCGTCACCGTCATCGACGGGAAGACTCACGCGGTCGACAGCAAGGAGATCGCCTTCAGGACCGCCGGGAAGTTCGCCTTCAAGGAAGCCTTCCTCAAGGCCCAGCCGCAGATTCTCGAGCCTGTTGTCCACGTCGAGGTCACGACCCCCGGTGACCACGTGGGCACCGTCACGGGCGACCTTTCGAGCCGCCGGGGCAAGATCTTCGTCACCGACGTCAAGAGCAGCGGCACCACGGTCGTCAAAGCTACTGTTCCGCTCGCTGACATGATCGACTACGAGCCCGCGCTCAAGAGCATGACCAAGGGACGCGGGAGCTTCACGATGGAGCTCAGTCATTACGACCCCGTGCCTGATCGAATCGCCCAAGACCTGATCGAGAGGCACGAAGCCGAGCGTGCGTAGAGCCCCCCAACTCTTGCTTGAGCCCGCGCAGCGTTCAGGGCCCTCCATTCGACTTGGAGGCACGAAACGGAGATCTTTGCCATCCTCTCGCTGTAGTTGATCTTGAGGGCGATGCTGGCAACGACTTGGTAGTCGTTCTGCTTGGGCACCGTTCCGTCGGACCTGGGTTCGGGGTCCCGGGTGCTCGGGAGCTCTCCCATCGGTCTCGTCGTCTGACTCGACGGTCTGCTC
>JBAVOF010000149.1:0-1547 GCA_049691835.1 Polyangiales bacterium | reverse complement strand
CTTAAGTGCCTTCTCAATCCCATTGCTTTTTCGGTTCTTCCCAACGGTCTTCGACGTTTGCGAGAACCTCGCAGTCGCAAAACCCTTCGTAGCGCTTCAGCCACTCAATAGTTGCAGCTTCCTCGATTCCTTGGGACTGTAGGAACTGGCGAGTGAACCTCAAAGAGTGATCGCATCCCTCGGAAAGTGCAGAGTCAAGGTGATCGAACAACTGCTTTCGTTGCTGAGCCGATAGCGGCGCCTGAGTCTCTTCAGCAGCCCGCGCACCCTGCTCGGCAGAACGCCGGAGTTGCTTTCTTCGCTCTCTTTCGGAGTTACTGGGCATCCGGAATCGGGCTCACAAGTCCGCTTCTGGGTATTTTGAGGCGGACGGTCCAGAGTCTGCAAGTGGCCGCGTCTTGCCGGTCCGGTAAGTCTATTTCTCCCGCTTAGTTGCCCTGAACTCCCAGGGCGGCTGCGGGTTCGGCTCGCGCCAAAGCCCCTTCTTGCTCTCTCTTGCGGCCTTCTCCAGCGGCAGACATAGCTCCGGCTGCTTCAAGTACCTCGTGAAGCACCACGCTAGGCCGTCCTCGACCTGACGCCAGTTCACCTGCACCCCGTCGCATCGGACATGCGCGACCGTGCGGCCGTAGCGATCCTTATCGACTGGCGTTAGCTCGACAACCTTCGCGTACCTGCACAGCGCCTCCAGGTTCTTCTTGGAGACCTGCGAGTACGGCTGCGTGCGCTCCGGTGCATCAACCTCGGCTAGACGAACCACGGTCTTCGTTCCGCCGTCCATGACGGTCAGGGTGTCGCCGTCGGCTACGCCGATGACAACGAATGCCAGTGCGACGATGCCTGCAATCATTCGTCGTCCGCCCCGACCGCGCGCTCCCAGTACGCACAGCCGATCCGCGCATCACCGATAACGCGATCCCGCTCGAAGCGTTCACACACGACGTGGCCGCCTGACCACTGCCCGCGGAAGTATTCGCACGTCAGGCATCCGCTGGCGCGTGCGCCGATGGCCAGCGCATGAGGGGAAAAGTAAACGAGTGTCATTGCGAACCGCACTACCCCTCTCTGTCGAGGCGTATCGCAAACTTGACTTCGCGTGTCTTACTTTCGGCCTCGTCAAGTGGCCAGTACTCAAGCGTCGCGGTACCAAGTCCGCGCTTAAAAATTCCAGCGTTCCGCTCGCTTGATGTTGGCGTGCGGAAGGTAACTGCGAACACCGTGGACTCCCCACTCTTGACCAGTTGAGACTTTGGAGCGGGACCGACCTCATTGGGTAAATCGAAGCCGAACCTCTTCCCTTGACCGAGTACTTCAAGCTTTAGCTCTCCATCGAATGGCCACGTTAGCCTCACTGAACAAACGTAGATGCCATGCATCGTCATGTTTGTCGCACGAAACCGAAGGTAATACTCGTCGCCACTCTCGTAACTGTCGAGAATCTGAATTGCCAAAGCGCCCTCTGACTTCAACCAAGCGCCAATCTTCTCGGCGGCCTTTGCGCCCCACTCCACGCTCTTGAGAACTACGGGCACCTCCCACGTCGGGAC
>JBAVOF010000148.1:0-10431 GCA_049691835.1 Polyangiales bacterium | reverse complement strand
ATTCATGGATGAGAGAGACCCGGGGTCGCGGATAGCACTTGCCCTCGATGTGTCTGATCTCGACACGGCCAAAGCGCTAATCGAAGAAACCCGCGAGCACGTGGGAACCTTCAAGGTGGGGCTCGAGCTGTATATCGCCGTTGGACCAGCTGCAGTCCACGCGGTGCATGCCGCCGGCGCCAGGTGTTTCCTGGATCTAAAGCTGCACGACATTCCCGCCACGATGGGCCGGTCAGTCTCGCAAGCCGCAGCGTTGGGCGTTTCCTATCTCACGGTGCACGCCGCGGCGGGATTGGAGTCGCTACGGCAGGCCCGTGAAAACGCGGGAACGATCAGCCTCCTGGCCGTAACGGTGCTGACCAGCCTCGACGTTGCGGCACTCGATGCCATCGGGTTGAGCGGGGGTCCGACGAATGCCGCAACCCGCCTCGCCCGGCTCGCATGGGCCGCGGGTCTGCGCGGGTTCGTCGCGTCGGCGCAGGAATGCGAACGGCTTCGCCACTCGTTCGGGGAGGAGGCATTTCTCGTCGCGCCTGGGATACGACCCGCTGGCTCGGCTCTCGGCGATCAGAAGCGAGTGATGACCCCAGCCGACGCCATCGGGGCGGGCGCAGATTTGCTCGTGGTCGGTAGACCGATTCGCGATGCGAACAACCCGCGCGAAGCCGCCGCCGAGATAGCACGCCAAGTGCAGCTAGCGCTTTCCCGATGACCCGCGTGCTCGCAGGCCGGCGACCTGTGCTCGAAGCCATGCGCGGGAACGCGAAGGTTCTGCGCATCTACACAGAGCCGCAGCGCGCGTACCCAGACGTTCACGATCTGGCCCAAGCCCATGGCATTCCGATCTCGATCCGAGACCGCGCCGAGCTCGACAGGTTGAGTGATGGTGTTCGGCATCAGGGCGTGGTTGCGCTAGCCGACGACTACGAGTTCTGCGAGCTGGAAGAGATCATTGCGCATGCGAAGGAGCCGCCCACGCTGGTTGCCCTCGACGAGGTCACCGACCCGCAGAACTTCGGTGCGATCATTCGGAGCGCGGTGACGCTCGGCCTGGACGGTCTGGTCATCCCGAAGCACCGTGCCGCCGGGATCACGGCGGCGGTCGTTAGAGCGTCCGCGGGAGCGACCGAGCATGCGTCGATCGCGCGCGTGACCAATCTTCAACGGGCCCTCTTTTCACTGGCTCAAACCGGGATGGAGATCGTCGGCCTCGACGCGGGGGCGGATACCGACATTCGTGACCTCGGGCAGAGCAGTCGGGGCCGTGTGTTGGTGGTAGGCTCCGAGGGTAAGGGGTTGCGCCGGATGGTTCGACAACGGTGTGATATCGTGGTTCACATTCGGCAAGAAGGCCCGATGGACTCGCTCAATGCGTCGGTTGCGGCAGCGATCGCGATGTACGAAATTTCCTGCAAGCAGGTTTGGGGTCGCCCTTGACGGACGACAACCTTGCCCGAGAGCGGGAAGAGGAGAAGGTGCGCCGAGTCCTGATCCTGACCGGCGGCGGCGACGCACCGGGGCTCAACGCCGTTCTCCGCGCATTCGTGAAGACCGCGACGGCCCTGGACCTGGAGGTGTACGGGTCCGAGGATGGCTTCGCGGGGTTGATCGAGGAGCCAGGTCGCGTGGTGAAGCTCACCTGCGCGAGCGTTCGGGGGATCCTGCCAAAGGGTGGAAGCATTTTGGGCTGTTCGAGTCGCGCCCACCCGTTCGCCTACAAAGTGACGGGCGCTGATGGGACCGAACGGACGGTCGATGTGTCCGAGCGAGTCAAGGCCAAGCTCGTCGAGCTCAAGATCGATACTCTGGTGCTCGTTGGAGGCGGAGGGACGATGAACATCGGGGTGCGATTCGCGAAAATGGGCGTTGCGGTGATAGGCGTTCCGAAGGCGATCGCCAACGACCTGGCGGCAACCGATCTCACGTTCGGCCTCGACAGCGCGGTCACGACGGCGACCAGAGCCATCGACGAGCTGTACTCGACGCTCGAGACCCACGACCGCGTGATGGTTCTGGAGGTCATGGGCCGCGACGCAGGGTGGATCGCGCTCATGTCAGGCATCGCGGGGGGCGCTGACGTGATTCTCATTCCGGAGATTCCCTACGATGTCGATCGCGTGATCGAGAAAATCGGAGCCCGCTCGTCCGCCGACCCTAAGTTCAGCATCATAGTGATCGCCGAGGGGAGCAAAGCGCTCGGCGCCACCATCTCGAGCATCACAGAAGCGCACGATGGCGTTTCTCAGCGACCCGAGGGGCCTGGCTTCCAATTGGCTCGACTGCTGGAGGGCCGGATCGATCCTGAGGTTCGGGTCATGGAGGTCGGACGTTTGCAGCGGGGAGGCCCACCCTCTCCTTTCGATCGGATTCTCGGCACGCGCTTTGGCGTCCATGCTGCCGAGCTTTGCTATCGCGACAACACCGGCCAAATCATCGCACTGCGCGGTCAAGAGGTGCTCTCCGTGCCCTTGGAGGCTGCCGTCGCGAAGGTCAAGCGCGTGTCGCCCGATGGCGAGCTCGTTGGTGTGGCGCGTGCCATCGGGATCGAGCTAGGGCAGGGTTGATATGCTTCGGACCGCCGCCGCATTGATCATCGGAAACGAAATCTTGACCGGCAAGATCCCGGACACCAACACCGCATTCCTGGCGCGTGGGCTGTTCGAGCTCGGAATTGGGCTCCGGCGCGTCGTGGTCTGCCCGGACGAGGTCGATATCATCAGCCGGGACCTCAGCGAGCTGAGAGCCAGTCACGACCTGGTATTCACAAGCGGCGGGGTCGGGCCCACCCACGACGACGTCACGATCGAGGGCGTCGCCGCCTCGTTCAGCCGGCCCGTAGTGCGCTCGGCGGCGGTCGAAAAGATGATCCGCCGCTACTACGGGGATCGCGCTACCGATGCGCACTTCCGGATGGCCAACATGCCGGAGGGCGCCGAAATGATCCGTAGCGCCGAGGCTCCCTGGCCGACGGTCGTCATCGAAAATGTGTTCGTGCTCCCAGGGGTCCCTGAGATCTTCGAGCTCAAGTTCACCGACCTGCGGAAGCGCCTCGACGAGGGACACCAGTTCCACTGCAAGACGGTCTACACACTCAGTGGCGAAGGTGAAATCGCAAACCTACTCGAGCGAATCGCCGAGTCGTTCCCCGGCGTGATGGTTGGCAGTTACATCAAGTGGCGTGCGGAAGACTATCGTACGAAGGTGACATTCGACGGAAACGATCCCAATGAGGTGACGAAGGCGGCGGACATGCTCGTAGCAGAGCTCGATGCAACGCTCTTCGTCCGCAGAGAGTAGCCCCCACGGCACGACCGGACGCGACGTGGGAGCTCCGCGAATGGCGCGGCTTGCGCCCCGGGGGCGTGGCAGTGCTATGGCTCGGGCTTCTGTTCACCCGGGCTTTGCTCCGCCGCGGCCTCGGCCGGATAGAGCCTCACGATCGTGCTCGTGTCGACGCGAACGAGCTCTGGGCCGGCATCCGTCTGCGTCGTGATGCGCATTTGCGATATGGATTCCGCTTCGGAGTACGGAGTGAAATTCTCGAGACGGACGACGGATGAACCGATGACGGAACCTTCAAAGGCGTCGAGCCGGCCGCCTTCGATCGCTTGGGGCGAAGCGGTTTGCCGGGCCGTGACCTGAAGATGAAGCTCTTGTTGATCCATCTTCTGAATCTCATATGTGACGACCTGATCGACCCAGACCCCGGAGAACTCCAGGTTGCGTTCGACCTCCCAGCGAGCCCGTGCCCCGACAGGCTCATCGGGCAACACCACCGTGAGCAATGCGCTGCGGATGTTCCCCAACATCGTGCGGAGCGTGGGCGACACGTCTTGCATGCCCCTGAACTCGCCCCTGCGGATTCGTCCCTGGATGTCCATCTCGCTCCAGCCTTGCACTTCGAGAAGGGGTGCGAGGCTTCGCTCCAGCTCCTCGCGTTGGGCTGGGCTCATCCCCTCAGCGGCCTTTGAAATCCGTACTTGCGTGATCTGAACCGGATGCCGGATGAAACCCTCAGGCGTCGGCTGCGCGGGGCCCAACTTGACCTCGATCTGCACGGGCGGGATGCCACCCTGCCCAGCCTCATCGCCCGCCTGTACCGCCCGCGCGCGCGCGAACTCCACGAACAGCGTCTCGGTGTGACCGGGAGCAACCCGGTATCGAAGCGGTGCACGGGGGGTCATCCCCGGGTCCAAAACACGAACGGTCGGCAGCACGCGCTCCGGAGGACCTGGGTCCCGAACCTCCACCGTTTGGGGCTGGAATTTCGTTCGACACGATGCAGTCACCACCATCAGACAGGCCAGCAAGACGATACGAAGCATCAATCTACCTTTCACTCTCCGACACCAGCCGCACGACGGAACGTCGCGAAGCCATTAAGGGCTCGGTCTTCTCGGGCGAAACGAGCGCGATGTCGGCCACCGAGCTCGATTTCAGGGAAGCCTCGAGCGCCAATGGAAGCCCGAGATCGGCGAGTGCATGACCCCGCCCATGCAACTGGTACGCGCGAACGTGCATCTCGAGCTCGGGGTTGAGGTCGGCCACCTGCGGAGCGGCTTCTTGGTGAACCGTGATCGCGACCCGGAACCGGTTGGCAACCCGGTCAGTGAGCTCGTATCGCGTCACTTGCATCACGCGCGCACTCCAGATCCGCAAGGGCCGTCGAACTTCCCATACCGCGCCAATCCCCACCGGCTCCTGGGGCAGCGGGATCGTGGCGAGCGCGGATCGAATGTTTCCGATCATGATAGTCACTCGCGGATGAATGCGCTGCTGGCCTTCGGCCCAGGGAACGTCCTCATCGACGACGATGCCCTGCTCATTGAAGTCGAAGCGTCCTCGCATCCCCTGCAGCGCCTGCACCCCCTGCTCGAGCTCGGCCCTTTCACGCTCCGTCACACCCTGGGGGACCACCGATTCCGCCTCGGAGATTCGCAAAACGAAACGCGTGCCGTTGGGCAGGGGCACGGTCGGGCCCGCGTGCAAGACCAGCTTGAACCCGGGCAGCACCCCGAACGCATCCTCTGAATCGTCAGTCGCTTCGATTGTGGCGTCCACATCGCGAATCTCCAGCAGGCTCTCAACCACCGTATCGGGCGCGATCACGTAGCGCAGCAACTGGAGCGGCGCCTGCCCCGGCTCGATCAGCACTACGGAAAGCTCGGCGGGAAGCGGCGTCGTCTTGTTCTTCTTGCAGCCGGCAAGAGCAACTGCGATGAAAAGACAGATTCCCAGGGCGATGTTTCTCATTGGTCTGCGGAGTCCCCGATCGTTCGCTGTCTTCTAAAGAGGATTGGGGCGGAGGGCAAGCCTCACCGGCAGAAAACGTCGGACGCGATTCCTCGCTTTGGCGTCGCGAGCCAAGCGCTGGGCCCGACCGGGTTACTGGAGCGCTAATCCTGCTCTTGTTCCGGTAGTTCGTCCTGACTCCCCTCCTCCTCCTTTCGGCGCTTCTCCTCGTATCGAGCTTGCACGCTTTTCATGGTCTTATCCCCCAGATCCGATACGGCTCGCGTGGCCCCAGTGACATGAAGGAACACGGTGCGGGAGGTCGCTTCGGTGCGCGTGTAGCCGATCGCAAAGTTGGCGCTATCGACAACCGCACCGGTCGCGGGGCCTTTTCCATACAAGAAAGTCGAGCCAACCGTCAGCGCGACACCGGCGATGTTGAGGCCCATCGACACCGTTGCTCCGTAGCGATTGATTTGAGGGTTGTAGAATTGATCAGGATCTGCGGGGATGTTGACGGCCGATGAGAGATCGGTGAAGAACCCCGCCGCAACCATGACTCTCCTGGTGATCCAGAAATCGCCGCCAAGCGCTACGTTTCCGATGGGACGGCGCGCCGTATCGTTGTCGAAGAAAACGCCTCCAACCGCCACCGCTTCGCTGACTTCTGCGCGTTGCCCGGAGCGTACCGGACCGTAGAACATCGCGTCGAGCGCCAACATGACTTTCTCGGATAACCAGTACTGCAGGCCAGTTCGGAGCTCCAACGGGATGGGTAACCTGGCATGGGCCTCTTCATCGAAGAAGTATGCCTGCGTCAACACGGGCTGATTGGGGTTGGTCGCGTCGTTGATGAATGCTTGCGAGGTCGCGTTGACCCGCTGCTTCAGAGGAATCCCTGGCGGCTGCAGCATGACCCCGATTTGGAGCTGCGGCTTGATGCGATAGAGCCAGCCAAACCGGAGGACGAAATGGAAGGCCTTGAAGCTCAGGCTCTGGGTGCTTGAGGCGCTGCTCGTCCCGACGAATACGCTGGGATCGGTGGAAACGAGCGTCCCGCCGCCAAGCGCGAGCCCATTCTCATCGTGGTTGAGCCGGCGCACGCTCAAGTAAAGCGACGCGCCGATCGATTGTTTCAAGTCGATCCGGCTCGCGAACGAAACCCCGTACCATGTCGCCCGGTCATTCGCCGCCAGCGTGTACGTGTCCGTCAACTCGACGGTATCCTCCTTCAGCTGAATCGACAACGCCTCCCTGCTGAAATTTGGATCGACGACGCTGAACGCCAAAGCGAACTTCTTCTCGTCGTTCGAGTTCTCCGACCCGAACTTCACCACCGCACCGATGAAGACCGGAACGGTGCGGCCCGATTTGTCGGTGGCGTCGGCGACGTCCTCCGGATCCTGAAACGCGCTGTCGAGCTCGAAGCGATCCCAGGCGTTGATGCTGAGGCCGCCCGCCAGACCGATGGTGGCACCGAGCGCCAGCCCTGCCGGGTTGTAGTACGCCGCGGACGAGTCATCTACGACGCCGGCGAAGGCGCCGCCCAGAGCAATGGCATGCGCCCCAATCGGCACGGTGCGATAGTGCGTGTCGTCGGCGCGCGCCACGCTCGCGACGCACAGAACGGCGGACAAGCCCGCGAAGATCCCCGAACGCCTGACCACGGTTCTGCTTGTAAACAAATGCGGCTCCATCGCAAGCATTTAATACCATCCACCGATGCCGACGGAGAACGATCCATACGCCCGCGCGAAGTCGATCGCAGCCGTGAGCTGCCATCGATAGTCGTCCGGCCAGAGTCCGAATACGTTCCATTTGAAGAGATCGACGTCGATGCCGAACGTCCCATGGACGCGCGGCGACGACTCGACGACCCGGGTGGGTTCCAGATATGTCCCCGCTCGAACCTTCATGCGCTTGGGCCACGCCTCGGTCTCGAATCCAATGTGCGGGGAAACCGTGACTCTCTGTCCGGACCGTTGCACGGTCTGGAAGGCGAAGGACTCCACACTGACCCCGTTGGTCACGCGCCCGTTGAACCAGAGATCGGCCGTGAGTAAGTAGTAGCGGCGCGGCCAGTCGGAGCGGTACTGATTGCGGAGCGTCTCCCAAGCCAACTTCTTCGTCTCCCTCCGTGCCCGCTTGATCTCCGCGTACTTCCTCGCGTACCGCTGCTGGATCGCACGCACGCACAGATCGACGTCCGGCCCTCCACGTGCCCGGGCGGCAGCGATTTCTCTCTTCTCGGCTTTTTCGGCGGCTTGTCTCCGCCGCTCGAATCGCGCGAGCTCGGCGGCGGCGAGCTTCTCATCGCTGATCCAAGGTGGATTGCTCGGCCTCGGTCCGAACCGGTACGCAAAACCGATGCTGCCGGTGGTTGGAATCGTGGTGGACTGGGGAAGGTAATAACCGGCGACCACGATGTCTCCTTCCGGCGTGGGCGTCACGCCGCCCTGAGTGCCGAGGCTCGTCGAGACGATGGGAAAGACGGCGGCTCCCAGGCTCCACCTCTGATGATGGGGGCGGAGCATCACCCCCAGCTCGGCGCCGAGCCCCAAGTTCCGATAGACATCGGCTGCGTTGAACGCGCTCGTCGAGAGGAAAGTGCGCTGGCGCACGATGCGCAGACCTCCCGCCACGATCAGCTGCCCATCGAGGAAGCCGTAGCCCGCCTGGAGATGGAAGGTGGTGAACCGCAACCGGAGCGTCTCGTCTTGTGCCGAAGCCGGACTTCGAACGCCTCGCAGCGTGGCGAACTGCGAATCGATGGCAAGACCGATACCAAAGTTCCACAACTGCACGTAGGCACCGGGGATCAGAAAGACGTTTGTGGCGTCCCCGAGCGCCCCCAGATCGCCAAAAACGTTGCCGCTGTTGTAGAAGTCCCCTGATTTGAACGGATAGGTCACCCCTAAGGCAAGCCAGTAGTCATACCAATCCGGCCACTGCGGCCCGCGGTAGGCCACCGCCGCCGGGTTCTGAAGGCCTCCTTCGACGCCCCTGGCAAGGGCCGTTGCAGCACCCCCAAGCCCGACGACCCGAGACGTGCTGATCACGACCCCGCGCGTGAGGTCCACGGCGTAGTCCGACGTCGTGATGGGGCTGCCGTCGGGGCCGAGTTGCGCATCGGCGGGGACAGCGAACGTTCCGAGCGCAACGCAGGTCAACCAGGCGTATGCGCGCTGTATGTCCACCGGCTCCTGCACCGATTCGCCTGGCGAACGCTACACGCAAAGCGAACAAAGTACTAGCCACGTGCGAGCGACCCACGATCCTTCGCTCTGCGAGCCAGATTGACGGCCACTCGCTTCATGCCTAAAACCTTTGCGGAGCGGGCCAATGCCCCGCTGGTTGGAGAGAAACTGTCATGAAGCGTCTTTCGTTCGTATTGATCGCCGCGATGAGCGCTTCGGCGTGCGGTTCGAAGACTGACCTGCCGGCGTACGCCAAGACGGCCGCCGCGGGGGGCGAGCCGACGGAAGTGTTCTGGGGCGACACTCATCTGCATACGAGCTATTCGCCGGACGCCTACTTTTTCGGAAACGTGAGCGCCGATCCCGATACCGCGTACCGATGGGCCAAAGGCCTGCCCGTGATCCACCCGCACACCCGCTCGAAGATTCGAATCCACACGCCGCACGACTTCCTCGTCGTCGCCGATCACGCCGAGATGATGGGCGTACCGCTTCGCTTGTTCCAAGGGGACGAACGATTAACGCAGACGGCAACCGGTCAACGGTTCATGACGATGCTCGGAGCCGGAAAGAATCAAGAGGTATTTTTCGAATTCATCACAGCCGTGAACAAGAACCAGCCCTTCGACGACCTGAATGGCGAGGACATCCGCAAATCGGTGTGGAGCGACATGGTCGAAATCACGGAGCGCCACAACGAGCCTGGAGCGTTTTCCTCATTCATTGGATGGGAGTGGACGTCGACACCCAACGGCAAGAACCTGCACCGGGTCGTCTTCATGCCGCAGGGGGGGGATGTCGCCGCGCAATTCGTCCCGTACAGCTCTTTCGATAGCGACAAGCCCGAGGATCTCTGGGCTTGGCTCGAGGAGACTTCGGCGCGAACCGGCGCAACGTTCACCGCGATCCCGCACAACTCCAACATCAGCGGGGGTTTGATGTTCAACGACGTCGACAGCGAGGGTCGACCCATCACCGCTGAGTACGCTCGCACGAGGATGAAGTGGGAGTCCGTCATCGAGGTCACGCAGATCAAGGGCGACTCGGAGACCGACCCCATCCTCTCGCCTAACGACGAGTTCGCCGATTTCGAGCCGTTCAGGCACGCGATCGATACCGAAGCGATGAAGGAAGGCAGCAAGGCCTCGGTCAGCCCAGGGGATTTCGCCCGGGCCGCCCTCCGACGTGGGCTCGAGATAGAAGGCAAGGTCGGGGTCAATCCGTACAAGTTCGGAATGATTGGGTCGACCGACGCGCATACGGGGATCTCCTCGGCCGAGGAGGACAACTTCCATGGCAAGACCGCCTTTGATTCGACGCCCGCCAACACTTTCGACACGTTTCTCGACATCAAGGGCTTCGGCGCCGACATGTCTGCCGCGGGCTTGGCCGGGGTTTGGGCAGAAGCGAACACTCGCCAAGCGCTATTCGACGCGTTTCGCCGCAAGGAGGTCTACGCGTCCACCGGCCCGCACATTCGGGTCCGCTTTTTCGGTGGCTGGGGATTCTCCAAGGACGACGCCAAGAAGAAGGACCTGGCGGAACGTGGCTACGACAAGGGCGTGCCCATGGGGGGTGACCTGACCCGGGCTCCCGAGGGCAAGGCTCCCCGCTTCCTGATCTACGCGATCAAAGATCCACGCGGGGCCAGCCTCGATCGCATACAAGTCGTCAAGGGTTGGCTAAGCGCAAACGGAACCGCGCAGGAGAAGATCTACAACGTCGCATGGTCGGACGACCGGAAGCTTCACGACGACGGCTCGCTCAATCCCGTAGGTAACACGGTCGATCTCGCGACGGGCATGTACACGAACGATATCGGCGATCCTCAGCTATCCACCGTCTGGGAAGATCCCGAGTTCGATCCCAAGCTGCGCGCGTTTTACTACGTTCGGGTCCTCCAGATCCCGACTCCGCGCCACACCTTGTACGACGCTATCGCGCTTGGCATGGATCCCGAAGAGACCGGACACCCAGCGACGATTCAAGAGCGGGCCTACTC
>JBAVOF010000147.1:0-6669 GCA_049691835.1 Polyangiales bacterium | reverse complement strand
ATGCGGGCCGAGAAGTCGGTCGGCAGCGCGATGGCTTCGTCGAGCGCGTTCGTGTGCAGGGACTGCGTGTGGCCCTGGGTCGCCGCCATGGCCTCGATGCAGGTGCGCGTGACGTTGTTGTAGACGTCCTGCGCCGTCAGGCTCCAGCCCGAGGTTTGACAGTGAGTGCGAAGCGCGAGGCTCTTGGCGTTCTTCGGATGGAACTGCTCGATGATTTTGGCCCAGAGCAGGCGCCCGGCGCGAAGCTTCGCCACCTCCATGAAGAAGTTCGTGCCGATTGCCCAGAAGAAGCTGATACGGGGCGCGAACTCGTCGATGCCGAGGCCGGCCGCCATGCCGGTCCTCACGTACTCGAGCCCGTCCGCCAAGGTGTAGCCGAGCTCGAGATCTTGGGTCGCGCCAGCTTCCTGCATGTGATAGCCGCTGACACTGATGCTGTTGAATCGCGGCATGTTTGCCGCCGTGTACTTGAAGATGTCGGCAACGATCCGCATCGAAGGCGACGGCGGATAGATGTATGTATTTCGGACCATGAACTCTTTGAGGATGTCGTTCTGGATGGTGCCAGTCAGCTTTCTGGGGTCGACCCCCTGCTCCTCCGCCGCTACCACGTAGAGCGCGAGAATCGGCAGGACCGCACCGTTCATCGTCATGGAGACACTCATCTGATCGAGCGGAATCCCATCGAATAGGATGCGCATGTCCTTGATCGAGTCGATCGCAACGCCGGCCATGCCAACGTCGCCGGCAACACGAGGGTGGTCGGAATCGTATCCGCGGTGCGTCGCCAGATCGAAAGCGATCGACAGGCCCTTCTGGCCAGCCGCCAGGTTCCTGCGATAGAACGCATTGCTCTGCTCGGCCGTGGAGAAGCCCGAATATTGTCGAATCGTCCACGGACGGCGCACATACATCGTGGAATACGGGCCTCGCAGGAATGGCGGCAACCCCGGCATCGTCTGAAGGTGGGTTACGGGATCGAGGTCCTCGGCGGTGTAGACGGGTTTGACTTCGATGCCTTCGGGCGTTTTCCAGAGTGCATCGGCTCGCTCACCGGCCAGCGACTTCCAGTCCAACAATGAGGGCGCATCGGTCCGACCGGCGGCATCGAAGTCGATCGTGCTGAAGTCTGGAAAGCGGCTCATCGTGGCACTCCCACCGAATCCAGAGCCCGCGCCATCACCTGAAGCACGTCGGCCCCAACGAAGATGAAGTCACTTACACCCGACTCACGAAGCTCGGCCTCCCGTTCACCGGGACGGCCTGCCATCAACAAGACCGTGCATCCCGCCATCTTCAGGGCAGCAACCGCCGGGTCGAGCAATGTCTCGTAGTCGGCGTCGCTGCCGCAAATAACGGCAAGAGAGGCAGCCGAGTCTCTCCAGGCGGCGGCGAGAGCCCGCACGTCCTGGAAGCCTTCGTTGGCAACCGTCTCGATGCCTGCCGAAGCAAGGAGGTTCTCAGCCCACACGGCCCGCGCCTTGTGGGCCGCAACCGGCCCGAGATTGGCAAGGAAGGCAACCGGCGCAGGAGAATGCCGGTCGCTGCGGTCACGGAGGCTCTCCCAGATCTCGGCCTCTCTCCACTGCGAAATCGGCTCCACGTGGAAGTCCGGCTGGCCGTGCTGCAGCACCGTCGCCACGCTGTACATGTCGGCCCCGCCGGTCGTTGCTGCGAGGCAGGCCTCGGTGAGATCACCCGGCGCGCGATCTGTAGCGTTCACCCTGGCCGCGAGGGCGACTAGCCGGTCCCTATGCGCACCCAAGTCCAGCGCCTCGATGGAGGCTTTGAGCAAGTCTTGAATGTCCTCCGCCGAGACCCTCTGACGCACGACCTCGTCTTCGCGTAGATTCGGGAACTCACTCACCCCGACGATCGGTGTCTTGCGGGTGGCGAGTCGAGTCTCCCTCCCGTCCGCGACTTCGCATATCGCATCGACGAGCCTACCGGACCCGAGTGCGGCGATGATGCCACCCCCCGCTTCGATGGAGCGCAGCTCGCTCCAGGCGGCTCGGGCCAAATCGCTCGTGAGCCGCTCGACGAACCAGCTGCCGCCAGCGGGATCCGCGACCTCGCCCATGTGGGATTCCTCTCGCAGGACGATTTGGGTGTTGCGAGCGACGCGTCGCGCGAGCTCATCGGGAGGGCCGAGCAGACAATCGAACGGAAGGGTCGAGATGCTCTGCGCACCTCCGACGATCGCGGCAGTGCATTCGGCCGTGACGCGCAACATGTTCACCCAAGGGTCGTGGCGCGCCATGGTGAAGCGTGACGTTCGACAGTGGAGCTGCATGGCTGCTGCCGAAGGCTCTCCGCCGGCGGTCGCCACCACTTTCGCCCAGAGCCACCGGGCGGCACGTAGCTTCGCCACTTGCGTGAAGAAGTCGCTCGAGACCGAATAACTGAATCCGATCTGCCGGGCGGCGACGTCGATGCTCAGGCCCTCCGCGGTCAACTGACGCAGGTACTCCAAACCGGTTGCAACGGTGTATGCGAGCTCCTGTACCGTGCTCGCTCCTCCGCCGTCGTAGGGGTCGCTCGACACAGCTGCCGCACGCAAGCCGGGCGCATACCGGGAACACCAGGCAGCGAGATCGCGCATCTCGGCGAAGCGCGCTCGGAGGCCTCCTTGAACGCGGCCCTCCCCGGCCAGCATTCCGACGGGATCGAAGCCACAGCCTCCACGAAGTGCCGAGTAAGGGACCTCGCGACGACGCGCCAACGCCAGCAGACCCGCTGCAACGGCAAGCGCATCGGACCCGCCATCCACCCAAACGGAGGTGGCGGTGAGATCGACTGAATCCAAGAGCTCATCAAGCTGGTCGATCGTCAGGACCCGGCATCCGTGCCGCGGCCCCAACCGTATCCAGAGCGCCTCGACACCGCGATCGAGATCTTGCCGGATCATCTCCCGGCAGACGCTCGGCCGGGGATCGTCGTACTCCTGTCGAATCACCCAGCCGCCAAGGGGTGACGCGCCGCGAACAAACGGATAGTGTCCGGGGTAGCCCCGGGGTGGTTCAGCGTCCGCGTCTTCTGCGGTGTAGAGCGGCTCGAGGAGAAGGCCGCCGGGGAGCGCAGAGCGCAGCGCGTCGAGCGACACGCCCCTGAGGTCGGCCTCCACCTTTGCGACCCAATCGGACTTAGTCACCGGTGGAAACGCGTTCATTCGCTGGTCGGTGTCGGGCACAGCGAGAGCTAAATAGACTAGACAGATTGCGGCCGCAACGCGCGCCTACGAGCGCCTGGGATCGTCGGCCTCGGCCTGCCGGGCGCCCTGCCAGAAGTCTTCGACCGAGCCCACTCGGTCCTGGAGGTCGACGTAGGCGTCGCGGACGTTGACGAGCACGTAACCAACGCCTTCGTGACGCCCAAGGCGGGTCTTGATTCGAGCGAGGTCGATCACGCTCATGCCGGACGAAACGACGACAATGACCCGATGCGCCAGACGCGCTGCGCGCCGCAGCACAGGGCCGCTCAACGGGCCGTTCCAGGCCAGCGCCACGCCCGTCACGTCGCCAATCGCGAGCCCCATCGGTGGCTGCGAGCGCCGCAGATCGGTGACTTCGTCATCGTCGTCCCCGAGAAGCCTGACCGCTGCCCGCATCACGGCGTCGGACGCAGTCGTGCCTGGTGGCTCGGCGCTCACGTGAACGGCGCGCGCGACCCGGGATGTCGGTGAATCGGTTTCCACAGGAACCGGCCGCGTCAGCAGGAAGGCTTCTTCTTCGACTTGGGAGTCGCGGGCGTCTGATCCAGCTCCCGTGGCTCGCCCGTGGCTCACCGGCACGATCATCCGAACGGTGGCCTTGGCGCCGCGCATTCGCCGAAACGGCTCGGGCCGCCTGCCGCCCTCGAGCGCATGGTTCGAGGTCGCCGGAGGCTCCGTGACCGTGGTGGAAGCCTCGGTCGAAGAGCGAAGCTCGACGCGCCCCGGCACGGCCGGCAAGCCGATCATCGTTTTCTTGCGGGGAGGACGCGACGAGGAGGGTATGCTCGCGTCCGATTCCGGAGGGGGTGTCACGACGGGCGGCGGCGCGCTGGAGCCCCAGGATGGTGGAGCGGACCCTTGTGCGGCCGGGCGCCCAGGCGCGTTCGACTCGGATGTCTTGATCATTCGTCCCGGAGCGGCAGACGGGGACGCCTGCGATGAGAGACGCCTGGGCGGCACGACGAAAGGCGGCGTCATCCGGGGCGCGCCCGCCGCTGGAGTCACCAAGGGAGGCGCCTGCGAGGCGCTCCCCGCCCTTGCCCCCACATCGAGAATCGCGGCAGCCAGCCAGGGCGCCTCCGCCAAGCGCATTGCAAAGGAGCAGGCGATCTCCCGCTCGGCCTCGGTCGCAGGGACGACGAGAGTGCGACCGACGCCGTACACGCCGTGGTCCTCGAGCTCACCGACGAACGTGTCGAGCGCGTGCGGTTCGCGCGGCCAGACGCTGGTGCCGAGAACGGGCCCGTTTCCCCACCACGCCACCTCGCGCGGAGCTTCGACGGTGAGGCCGCGGAGTCTACGTCCGATGGTCACCAACCCGATGATGAGCACCGTCAATACCGGCAACAGGATCAACAGCACGACGTGGGTCGAGGAGCGCTTCGATTCCTCGGGCAGCATCGGGGCCGACAAGACGCGGAACCCGGTCAGCTGACCCATCTGTGCGTCTCGCAGCGCGGCTGCCCGCTCGGACAGCTCGTCGACCCGTTGCTCAGCCAGCTCGAGCTCGCCGATCACCTGGCGGGCTTCGCCCTCCTCCGGAGCGAGCATCGCTGCTTCAGCGTTGCTTGCCTTCAGAAGGACGCGAAGCGCCGCCTCCCGCTCCCGAGCTCCTGCAAGAGCAGCGCGCGCCGTCGCCAGTTGCTGGTCCACCGCCGAGCGCGCCGGATTGGCCGCAAGGGTCTGCTCGCCCAGCTCGGGCTTGTTGTCGATTCGCTGTGCTTGCAAGCTCGCGACCCGCTGCTTGAGTGCCTGCACGGTTGGATGCTGCTCACTCAACGAGGCCCGGGCTGCTGCCAGTTCGGAACGGGCCTCGGCCAGCGGCGTGTCGATTGGAGAGCCTTTGGTTGCGGTGGCGACGATCTGCCGGGGGAGCTCACGTTGCGACCTCTCGAGCTCGGCGATGCGTGCCTGCTGTGCAGCTACCTCGACGCCGGCCTCGTCGGCGTCCGAGCGGAGCTTCGCCGCACGCGCCAACAGCTGCTCTTTCTCTCGAATCAGATCTGGCTTACCGCTCTTCTTCCGGAACTCTTCATAGGCCTGGCCCGCCTCCTCGCGCTTGCCCTTGGCCCATTCGAGCGCCGCTTGGTTCTCTTTGGCGAGACGCTCGAGCTTTTGCTCGTTGTACCTCGCTTGTCGCGCGAGAAAGACGTCGAGCACGGTTTGGGCCAGCGCGCGCGCGTCCTCCGCCGTGCCCGCTCGGCCGACGATCCGCATGGCGGCCTCCCCTTCGAGCACCGCATCGACCCGGCTCCCGAGATCGCGGAGCGAAATGTCCCAACCCAGACGCTCGCGCACTTCTCGCAGCCGGCTCGGCGCGACGGCGGAGTCCACGAACGCCCCCGGCTTAGCCTCCTTGCCCTCCAGCGCCACAAGGGCCGTGGGTTCGTGCAGGAGATTGGCCGACGACTCGTAGGTCTTGGGCACGAAGAAGGACGCGATGAGCGCGACCGCAGAAGCGATCAGAAAGGCTCGGAGCAGCGGTTTTCGATTCTCTGCCAATATCCACAGCAAGCGCCGGGGCTCGACCGGCAAGCCCGGACGCCTCGGCTTGGCGCCCGACTCGTCGTGCTCCACGTCGTATGTTGCGTCGTCCAAATCGGGTCCTTGGGTTCTACTGAGCATGACGGTCCAGGCGCCCCTCGGGCAAGTCGACATCCAAAGTGATGCTGCTACCGTCGCGCGCAATCGTGCGTCCTTGGATCGAAAAGCTCTTGGCCGCTTGGGGCGTCGCCTGGGTCTCGCTGCTGCTCGGAAGGGCGATTTGGCGACTCGCTCCGATCGCGCTCGAGCCCTGGACCGAGGACCAGATGACCACCGGTCAGAAGGGCATCTACGTCGGCTGGCTCTTGGCAAACGCCTACCTTGAAGGCTACCGCGGGTTCCAGCTCAAGTTCTCTCCGCGGGTGGTTTCTCGCGCCGTCTACCTGGGCCGCAATCCGAGGCCGCTCTGGGTCGTCCTCGCGCTCCCATTCTGCATTAGCCTCTTCCACTCCACGCGCCGGCAAATGACCGTGAGCTGGGTGTTCATAGGCGCGATCGTCCTACTGGTTTGGTGGGTGCGTTCCCTTCCGCAGCCCTGGCGCGGGATCGTCGATGGCGGCGTGGTGCTCGGCCTGATTTGGGGTCTAGCGGTGGTCTGGCTGCTGTTTGCGCGGTACCTGATGGGCAAGGATCCTCCCCCTCCCGTGGACATCCCGCCCCCGAAAATCCTGCAAGGTCAGCCCGTCGCAGGCTAAATTGTCGTTTTTTTCGGAAAACAGCCGCTCAGGCTTGCAGAAGGCCTTGAGAAACCCTCGCTGAACGGGTACGCAGCTCTGGCGTTTACCTTTTTGAACCCTCAAACTGGCAATCGAGGGGATTCGGGCCAGACTTGGCCTTGGGAAAATGGGGAACAAGGAATCAACAAGGGATGGGCAGTCCAGGCTGGTGCCGTGGATTTGTGCGCTGACCGCCAC
>JBAVOF010000146.1:0-10030 GCA_049691835.1 Polyangiales bacterium | reverse complement strand
GGGGATGGCCCTTCGACCAGAACTTGCAGCGATCGACCAACGCACGACTGCAGGTGCGCCTGCTGCTGCTGGTCGACCAACTTGAACAGACGAGCCAAGCGATCGTCCTTGACGTCTTCGGGAACTTCGTCTCCGAGCTTGAGTGCTGGCGTGTACGGGCGCGGCGAGTACTTGAACGCGAACGCCGCCACGAAACCGACCCGCCGCACCAGCTCGAGGGTGTCCTGAAAGTCCTCCTCGGTCTCCCCCGGAAAGCCGACGATGAAGTCGGCGGACAGAGTGAGCCCGGGCCTAGCCGCTTTGAGCGCGTCGGTGCGCGCGACGTAGTCCTCCGCCGTGTATCGGCGCGCCATCCGACGGAGCACGCGATCGGAGCCCGATTGCGCGGGCAAATGGACGTGCGCCGGCAAGACCTGGAGCTCGGCGTGTGCGGCCACGAGCTCGGGGGTGATGTGGCGTGGGTGCGGCGAGGTATAACGAAGTCGAGCTAGGTCAGGGAGCTCATGGGCGATCCGTCGGAGCAAGCCCGGAAACTGCGAAGTCGATGCCGCCGTCTTGGACTCGGCTTTGCCGGCATCCGCGCCCGGCTCATGCCAGGAATTCACGGTCTGACCAAGCAGAGTGACCTCGCGCACGCCTCCGGAAACGAGCTCCGCGATCTCTTGGACGATCTCCTCGGCGACCCGGTAGCGCTCAGACCCTCGTGTATAGGGAACGATACAAAACGTACAGCGCTCATCGCAGCCCTTCATGACTGTCACGTAGGCCGTGGCCTCTCGGCGATCGCGGTGCGGCTTTGCCCGAAGGAATTGCGGATCGTCCATGTCGAACACGGTCCGCGTGACGGGGGGTGAGCCCTGCTCGATCTCATGGATCAGGGCGGGCAGCTCCGGGATGTTGTCCGGTCCGAGGACGATGTCGACGAACGGCGCCTTGCGGAGCAAGCGCTCACCCTCCTGCTGCGCCACACACCCTGCCACGGCCAGTATCATGCCTCGCCGCGCCTCCTTAAAGGGCCGAAACGTCCCGAGAAGGCTCATCAACTTGTGCTCGGCTTTCTCGCGCACACTGCACGTGTTGACCACGAGGAGATCGGCCAAGGCAGGTTCGTCGGCCTCGCGGTAGCCGCAGGCGCGCAAGACCTCCTCGACGCGACGGGAGTCGTGGACGTTCATCTGGCAGCCAAAGGTCTGGATGAAGTACTGCTTCATGCGTGCTTGGCGATAGCTCTAGCAGCCCAGGGAGCGAGCGCCAAACAGCCGAAATCACGCCGTTCGCTGGCGGAATTGGGGCTCTCCGCGCTACAAGCCATAGGTAGATGGCTCGCCGGCGATGCATCTGCCTCTTGCTCGTCCTGGCGAGCGGCTGCAAGACGATCCCAGAGGATGCCTACGGCATCGAGCGGATCCGCTTCAGCGGGATGGAGGCCCTCGATCCGGACGCCCTTCGCGCCTGTCTCGCGACCCAAGAGATCGACCGCGTCACCGTCTCCCTCGGGACGAGCCCCGACCGCAAATGCGGCGTCCCGCCGTTTGACGGGAAGCGGGTGTCCTTCGATCTCTGGAAGAAGCTTCGCAAGGGCTGGCCGACCTTGGACTCTGCCGTGTTCGATCGCGACACCCAACGGATCGAGCGCTGGTATCAAGCGCGCGGTTACTATGACGCCGCCGTGGTCAGCACGGAGTTCGACCCCCCCTCGGCGGCGGGGGACGACCGCATCGTGGTGCCACCAGGGGGCGAGGCCCCGTGCACCCGGGAGGGCGAGGGCGAGGGGTGCCAGCTGGCGATCGGAATCGAGGTCGAGGAGGGGCAGCCGGTCCTGGTGAAATCGATTCAAGTGACAGGTCATGAGGGTTGGGAATCGAGCAAGCGGGAGACAGTCGAACGCGCCATCGAGCTCGAGGTCGGCAAACCGTTCGACGAGGCGATTTACGACCGCAGCAAGCGACAGATCGGCCGTGAGCTCAAAGATGCCGGCTACGCGTGCGGGAACGTGGCCGGACGGGTGGAAATCGACCGCGCAGCAAAAGAAGCGACGGTCGAGATCAGGATCGACCCGGGCCCGGCTTGCCAACTCGGCGACGTGACGGTCACTGGCAACGGCGAGCTTCCGGCGGACACCATTCTCAATGTCGCAGATCTGAGGACTGGCCAAGCCTACAGCCTCGAGAGTCTCGCCAGTGCACAGCGCGCGGTGTACGCCCTTGGCGCGCTGGCCTCGGTGAACCTCACTGCCACCCCTAGGCGCGATGAAGAGGAGCAGTGCACGGGCATCGTCGACGTCAACATCGCCGTGGAGCCAGGTCGAGAGATCCGCTGGGGTATCGGCGCTGGGCTCCAGGCCGGCCAAATCTCCACGCTGACTCTCGAGCAGGACACCCGTATCTCCGATGTTCACTTGTTCGGGCTTTTCGAGCACCGCAATTTCATCGGTGGTTTCCGGCGCTTGCGCATCGAGGACCGGCCCAAGATCGTCGCTTTCGATCCGTTCTTTCGCTTCCACAACGGCTTCGTCTTCGGGAATGAGCTTCGCATCGAGTACCGGCGCCCCGCGTTCCTGGAGCCGCGAACGACCGCAACGATCAATTTCCGTCACGACTGGGGCCCGGACCCTTTCGAGTTGTTCCGGCGCCATGACCTTCAGATGCGTGGCGCGCTTTCGCGGGGGTTCCTCGCCGGCCGCCTTCTGCTGTCCGGCGGCCTCAACTATGACAATTACCTCGTCGTAGACCAGGACCCCCGATTTCCGACGAGCTACCAGGTGGTATTCTTCGATCAAAGCGTGGTCGTCGACCTCAGAGACGATTCACGAACCCCACGTTCTGGGTTCTTCTTCTTGGTAGCCAGCCAGCAATCGCCCGCGCAGATCAACCGATCATGGCAGTATATCCGGGTCACGCCGGAGGTCCGTGGTTATGCGCCGCTGCCGCTCTCATCCACGCTCGCATTCCGCTTCGGTATCGGTGCGATGTTCCTGTATCGTCGCGACACCAATCGCCTCGACCTCATCGGTCAAACGCTCGGCCCTCAGAACTACCGATTGCGTTCAGGTGGTCCTACCAGCCATCGCGGCTTCTTCGGCGGTTTCCTCGGTGATCCGGGAAGCATCGACTCCCTCAACCGGGAGGGTTTCGACGCCAGAAACGACGGCGGCTTGCGGAGATGGGAGGCCGGCGTCGAGTGGCGTCTGCCCGTCACAGCTTCGTTTGCGACCGCGATATTCATGGATTTCGGCGACGTGAATCGAGGCGACGTGTTCCGCTTCAACTACATTCACGCGGCGACGGGATTCGGCTTTCGCTACCAGACACCAGTCGGCCCGATTCGTCTCGATTTCGGGTTCTTGCTACCGCGGTGGCAGATCGTAGGCCAAGAGCCGCCCCCGAATGCGTACAATATCTTCCGCTTCATTCGAGGCGGCGTGCCGGGCGCCATCCACTTCACGATCGGCGAGGCGTACTGATGCGCTGGTTGTTTCGCCTCGTGACTTGGTTCCTAGGATGGCCTCTCATCGCCGGCATCTCGCTGCTGGCCAGCGTACTATTTCACTTGGACACCGATCTCGGTCGAAAGCTCGGCCGCGACATCCTGAACGAGTTCGTGTCCGAGCAGATGGTTGGCACTCTCCATGCCGGATACATCACACAACTGCGGCTCTGGCGCAGCGTGGTGAAGGACACGTTCGTGTACGATCCGGACGGGAGAGCGATCATCTACGCCGAGACGGTCGAGGTCGGAATCGACCCGATAGCAGCGCTTCGAGGCCGCCTACGGTTTTCCTACGGCAACCTCACCAACGGCTGGGTCGACCTAGTCGACGACGCGGAAGGCGCACCGACGTTCCTCGCCGCGTTCGAGGCCGCCGACCAGACGCCCACCGTGGGGGAGCCATTTCACGCGATCGTCGACGACATGGACCTGCGCAATCTCGTGGTGACTGGAGAGTTGCTGGGTTTGGACAATCTCCGCGTGGTGGACCTCGACACCAAGGGGCGTATGGAGTTCCACTGGATCACCGACATCGAGATCTGGTCCGCCGAAGGTCGCGTCGTGAGCCCATTCCCGTTCGAGGCGCGACTGGATAGCGTGGTCGGCAGTGTCCACACCGATGCGCGCGGCACCCAGGTAACCGCCGAGGCCAGCCGCGAGGATGAACACATCACCGCCGAGATTGTTTACCGCCCGCACGAGAACGGTGCACCGGAGGACCCGTTCGACCTCGACCTTTTCGTGCGCTTGGAGCCGATCAGCGCTCAGACGCTGTTTGAAGTCGGGTTCGACTGGGCAGAGTCGCTCAAGGGGCGCACGACGGGTTGGGTACGCATCTGGGGACCCGAAGGCGACTACCGTCTGCGGGCCGACGTGAACACCCCGGGTGGGCGCGCCCGAATCAAAGGGGAGCTACCGAGCGAAGGCATCACCCGCATCGAAGTGACCAGCTCGGCGGCGAAACTGGCACAGGCGATCGGGGGAGCACCGGACATCGAGGTCGGCGGCAAGCTCGAGCTCATCAGCGACCCCAAGCACGCAAACGTGTTGGCGGTAAACGTCGAAACCGACGCTTTCGTCTTTGATGACATCCATATCCCCGCGCTCGTTGCCAAGACTCGGACACGCGACGACGGCATCGACATCGACTCGGTGCGGATGCAATACGCCGGTGGCGAGATCTCTCTGCAAGGGCACTCCGAGTACAAGGGCATCACCGAGATTCACACCCGCGGATACATACCGGAGGTGCATGGAGACCCCAATTTCGAGCGATTCGCGCCCGACCTCAAAGGGAGCGCGGAATTCGATCTCAACCTTCGGCACACGGTGCGCGGCGACTTCGACACGAAGGGCTGGGTGCGTTTCGACCACTTCGATTACGGCGCGGTAAGCGCGCGCTTGTTGATGCTTCAAGGGCGGATCTGGGGCGACCCAAGCAAACCCAACCTGGACCTGGAGCTCGATGGAGCCGCGGTGCGGGTGGCCGGGTATCCAATCGGCGACGGGAAGGCAAATCTCGAGGGCGGGCCCACCGAGTACGCGGTGACCGGAGCGTTTGCCGCCCGTGGCGACCGGCGCGCGGAGTTCCAGGCGCGCGTCTCGGCCAACAATCAGGTTTACCGGCTGGACGTCGACACGGTCGAGCTAGCGGTGGGCGATTTGTCGTGGCGAGGGTCTGTCTCGAACGCGACCCTCGACACAGACGAGGGGATTTCGTTCGATCGGATTCTGATGGGCGCGGGCGAGCAGCGTCTCGAAGCTCGGGGCGTCTGGCTCTTCGATGGGCCGGACGACATTCGAGCCGACCTGGAGAACTTCGACTTGGCGGTGTTGAAGATCCTCTACCCTGACGAAGCGCCGGACGTGACGGGGGGCGTCGACCTGCACTTCGAATTTCGCGGCGACCTCGACAAGGAACCGACGATCGTCGCGGAGGGGACTCTAACGGACGCAACCTTGTGGGACATCTCCCCGGTGAACGCTGCATACCTGGTGCGCTACGACGCCGCAGTGCTCAACGCCGACGCCCAAGTCGACCTCGGTGGAAGGGGCAACTTCACGCTGACCACCACGGGCTTCGTCGACCCTGTGCCAGGGGCCATCGGAACGTCACTGCGCGAAGGCGTGTACGAGACGACCCTCAGCACCGGCGCGATGGACCTGACGCTCCTGAAGATGTTCTTCGAAGAAGACATGCCCGAGGTGCTGGGATACGCCGACGCGAGGATTCGTTTCTCCGGCCCCATCGACGCTCCCTCGTTCAAGGGCAACATCGGCGTTCCGGCGCTAACCATCGAAGGATGGGGCCCTGCCCAGCTCACCTCGGAGTTCCGGTACGAGTATGGGGCGCTGCTCGCGCGGGTGGCCCTGGCGGACGAACACGGGGAGCTCATCGAGACCGAAGGAAGCTCGCTCATCAACTTGGTCCACTTCGTACGCAAACCGACCGAAGCGGTGGAAGCACTCGCGACCTCTCCGTGGCGCATTTCGATCCGCATCCCACCGCGGCGACTGAGCGCATTTCCGCAAGCGCTCAGCGAACGAATCATCCCCGATGCGGATCGCCTTCAACTGGCGGCTAGCCTCACGCTTGCAGGCGGGGCATTTCGAACCCGCGGCGACTTCCACTCCAGCATCGATTGGCTCTCGGATTCGGCCGAGGGCCTTTGCGGCAGCGAGGCCAACCCTCGCGCCACGTTGAGAGCCCAACTGGCGGACGGGGTCACCGATTTCACCATGGAAGGGGTGGTCGGAGATGCAAAGGTGCTCGATTTCCGAGCTTCCGCGGAGACGCCGCTCGATGATTGGCTGCGCAAGGCCGCAATTCCGGTCTGGCCAGTCACTCGGGTGAGCGCAGACTTCTACGACGCGCCTACGGAGAATCTGCCTTACCTGTGCCGCTTCGCCGCGGGCGTGCTCACGGCCCAGCTCCGTGCCACCGGGCTTTTCGGCGACGATCCCAAAGTTTCGTTTTCGCTGAAGTCGGACGATCTGCGTGCGCGACGGCTCGAGCCCGGCCGGCGAACTGGGACGGTGAACACCATCGTCGAAACCCCACCCGCCCGAACCCGTATCACGTCGGCCTACGACAATGGCACCGGTGAGATGGACGTCGACATGCAGTGGTGGAACGGAGGCTCGACGAGCATCTCCGCCAAGGTTCCGCTGCTCTGGAACAGCAAGAACCCCCTCCCGGTCTTGGCCAAGAAGGGCGACATCGTCGGCAGAGCGGACTTCGACCGAATGCCGCTACAGGCGGTGCTCGCGTGGATGGCGGGCCTGGTCAACGTCGAAGGAATCCTCCAGGGCAGCGTGACCGTGCAGGGTCGAGCTCAAGAACCGAACTTCGTCGGCAGCGTCGAGCTCACGGACGGGCTCGTCTATTTGCGAACCGTAGGCCAGACACTGGAGGATGTGAGCGGTCGCGCGATTTTCGACGAAGACGGTGTTGCGATCAGCGGATTGAAGGCGACGGATACCGGCGGCACGGCGAAAGTCGACGGCCGCGTCGGCTTTCGCCAATTCCGGCTGAACGACGCAGACTTCGCAGTCGAAGCAAAGGACTTCCCGCTCCGCCAGGAAGGATCGATCATGGCCCGGCTGAAAGGAAACGCCAGACTGATGGCGCACTTCGAAGACCGCGGACTCGACGGGGAGGTGCGTCTTCGAAAGCTGGAGATCGACATACCAGCAAGCAGCGCGACGCCATTGGAGCTGTCGCGGCATCCCGACGTCTTCGTCGTCGGTGAGACTTACGAAACCGAACGTCCTTACGACGCCTATCGTGTGGCGCTGAAGCTCGTATCAGAGGATCAACTCGTGATCCGCAGCAAGGATCAAAATTTCTACGTGGAAGCGAAAGCCAGGCTCAACACGATCATCGCGCAAGAGCTCTCGGTCGAAGGCTCGGTGAATCTACTCCGAGGCCACTTCCAGGTCTTTGGAAAGCGCTTCAACATCCGGTCGGGAAGCATGATCTTCGATGGTGACCCCGAGATGGACGCCCAAGTCGACCTGGTCGCGCAACACTCGCTGCGCGGAAGCAACGACAACGTGACCGTGACGGTGTCGGGACGGCTCAGCGATCCGAAAATCGAGTTCAAGTCGAACGTGCCCACCACGAGCGAGGCACAAGTGATCGCGCTGCTCGTCACCGGGAGCACCAGGCAACAGCGAGGGGTCAACACCTCCACCGCCCAGGCGTCACAGGAAACGACCAACTTCCTGACCGGCGTGGCCGCGGGGCTGTTCTCTGCTTCATTGCAATCCCAGTTCGGCGGGCTCGCGCCCACGTTCGGCATCCAACAAGGACAAGCTGGAGCCGACGACACACAAAGCGACACCGCGGTCCAAATCGGCTTCAGCGTGGACAGCGTGCTTCCCGACAACGTCCCGATCCGAGGTCTCTACGTCGAAGGACAGTTCGTGGCGCGGCGAAGTGAAGGCGGACCCAACACGACGGCGCAGGCGCAGCGTCCCGGATTTTTGATCGAGGCTCTTTGGCCACTAAACTTCGTGACCTCGGGTACCTTTGCCCCGCCAGCCAACTGGAGTATCGACGTCACGTGGGAGCCTTGAAACCAGCATGAACCGAAAACTCTTCGGAACCGATGGAATTCGCGGTCTCGCCAATCGTGGGGACATGACACCCGAAGTGGCTTTTCGCATCGGTGCCGCCATCGCGTACCAAGCGGGACGGCGCGTCGCGCATGTGCCGAGAATCGTCGTTGGCAAGGACACTCGCTTGTCCGGCTATCTCTTCGAGACCGCCGTCGCGTCGGGGATCTGCGCTCTGGGTGGAGAAGTCTTGTTGTCGGGCCCCCTACCCACACCCGCGATCGCGCACCTGACCACGAGCATGCGCGCAGACGCTGGCGTCGTGATCAGCGCCTCACACAACGCCTACCAGGACAACGGAATCAAGATCTTCGGCCCCGATGGGTTCAAGCTCCCCGATGAGGTCGAACAGGATGTGGAAACCCTCGTCTTCGGATCGGAGCTCGACGAGAAACGCCCGACGGGAACCCGGGTCGGTCGCGCCGAGCGGTTGGACGATGCGCCAGGACGTTACGTGGCTTTCGTGAAAGCGTCGTTTCCCAACGAGCTCACGTTGGAGGGGATTAAAATCGTCGTCGATGCGGCGCACGGAGCCGCGTATCGGACGGCGCCCCTGGTCTTCTCGGAGCTCGGCGCGACGACACACACGATCGGCGTGCGCCCCAATGGCAAAAACATCAATCACAAGGTCGGCGCCCTGCATCCCGAGGCTTGCACCAGAGAGGTTCGGAAGCGTGGGGCAGACCTCGGAATCGCTCTCGACGGAGATGCAGACCGGGTCATCATGGTCGACGAGAAGGGCAACCAGATCGACGGGGATGTGATCATGGCTCTTTGCGCCACTCGGATGTTGCGTACGAAGCGCCTCCGTCGCCGAACACTGGTGGCCACCGTCATGAGCAATCTGGGCCTAGAGCGCGCGATTGAAAACGAGCAGGGCAAGCTCCTGCGCTGCGATGTCGGTGACCGGTACGTGGTCGAAACGATGCGAAAGCAGGGTCTGAATTTCGGCGGTGAGCAATCGGGGCACCTGATTTTCTTGGACCATGCCACGACGGGGGACGGACTCATCGCCGCGATGCAGGTGCTCGCGATCGTCCTGCGTGAAGGCCGTCCGCTCTCCGAGCTCGCCTCCGAGGTGATGCAGCGTGTCCCGCAGGTGCTGCTGAACGTGACCCTACCGGACCGCCGTCCCATCCAAGACCTGCCCAAAACCAAGCACGCGATCGCGCTGGCGGAAAAGGCGCTCGGCAAAGAAGGTAGGGTGCTGGTTCGCTGGAGCGGAACCGAACCGAAGCTCCGAGTCATGATCGAAGGTCCGAAGCACGACCGCATCGAGTCGATGGCCAACGAGATCGTCAACCAAGCCAAGAAAGATTTCAGTCAGGCAGCAGCACGGTGATCGTAGCAGGTTGGAGGTCGAGCACTTCGACGCCTTCCGGTAAACCACGAAGCTCGACCGGAACGGCGACCGAGCCCTTGTTGGCCGGCACATTGCTGAGATTGACGATCGCCAAGACCGACGCCGGGTTGAGCTGCTGGACTACCGCTTCGGGACCGCGAATGCGGGCCGTCACGGCGCGGGGACGCAGCGCCCGAGGCACGACGCCCTCGGCGTCGATGCGCAGTGGAGACAGGACGCGCTCGCTCATCCTGGGCTGAACCCGGAGGGTGACGAGCACCATCTGGGTTTCGAAGCTCGTGTTGGCAGGTGGCCCGACGAGGGGTATCTCACGCCGCACGACGCCTTCCCGCAGGTCGGAAACGTCGATAGCCATGGAACGCACGGAGCGCATGGAATTGACTACGTCTCGGGGCCCTTCGACTTCGATCGTCTCGGGGAAGACCTCCGGCTCGCCCGCCCACTCGAGCCCCTCGGGCAGCTTGCCCTCGAGGAGCACCTCGACCGGAAGCTCTCTAGTCCCGCGAGGGACCCATTTGAATACCAACGAAGGTGGCACGACCTGCATGACCGATACAC
>JBAVOF010000145.1:0-2110 GCA_049691835.1 Polyangiales bacterium | reverse complement strand
CAGTGGAGAGTGAGGGCGGGGTCGAGTCGGTGAAGGCCAGCATGATGCGCGTGCAGGCGCAGGCGTCCACCGGCCTATCCGAAAGTCATGTGATCGAGTTTGGTGACACGTTCGACTGGATCCAACTGGTCTCGGGCGAGTGGCTCAAGGGTGAGATCAAGCGCATGCGCAACGAGACGCTCGAGTTCGACAGCGACAAGCTCGAAATGCAATACATCGACTTCGCCGACGTTGTCCAAATTCATTCGCCTCGGGTCAACGCCTATGTGTTTGGGGACCGCACGAGCGCAACGGGCCGGGCCGTCATGACGTCCGACAAACTCATCGTCGAAACCGACGAGGGCACGAAGGTCTTCGATCGCAGCGAGCTCGAATCGATCGTCTCGGGCGGCGGGCGTGAGAAGGACTGGTGGTCGATGAAGCTCGCCTTCGGTCTCACACTCAATCGCGGGAACACGAATCAGCTCACCTACAACATCATGTTCAATACCCGTCGAGAAGACGAATTGACGCTGCTGGATCTCAACTACAATGCAATATTCGGCCGAACGGACGGCGTTCAAAACGTCAAGCGTCACCTCGGTGAGGCCGAGTTCGTCGTGCTTGTTTCAGATCGATGGTACGTCGCACCGGCATTTGGTCAGCTATTGAACGACGCATTTCAAAACATCAAGTTTCGAGCGACGCCCGCCGCAGGTGCCGGTGTGCACATCATCGACGCGCCGAAGGTAGCGTGGGATTTCCAGACGGGTTTCGGCTATCAGTATTTGAACTACCTCGACGCTACGTCGGCTCCCAACGGCAACCCACAGCACGATGCGTTCATTCCGCTTTTCACCTATGCGGATTTCGACATCACCGGCGACATCGACTTGACAGTGAGTTGGCTCACCAACCTGGTGGTCACCACGATCGGCAACACCAACCACACTGGCAAGGCGGACCTCTCGATCGAGCTGACGAGCGTCATCGATCTGGACGTGTCGTTCCTCTTCCTGCGAACCGAACGTCCCGCGCCCCCGCCGGATCCAGCGGACCCGCCGATCCAGAAGAACGACTACCAGTTGGTGCTGGCCATCGCGCTAGAGCTCGGCTAACGCCCTTCGCCGTTCAATTCCTGCTTTTTTGTCCGTCGCTGCACGAGCTCGGCCTCGAATTCGGCGAGCTCCGCCTTGTCGAACATACGCTCCTCGGGACGCGGTAACATGATTCCGGCCATCGCGTTGCCAAGCAGCGTGGTGGAGGATAGGGCGATCGCAGCGGTGACGAGGAGCCCGAGCAGGCTCAGCAACTGGCCCCGAGGGGCATCTCCGATCGGAAGCTGGAGGGCGGCGGCAGCCAATCCCGCAGAACGCCGAGGATTGATTTGAGATATTCCATGGTTGCGCGCGATGGTCGCAGAAATCACGCCAGGTGGTAACCCTGAAGCTCCGCGTCACTTCATGCGGGGAACCGGATCCCGAGGCGATCGCCGTTTGGCCGCGTCCAGGAGCCTGCGGGAACGGTCACTGCGCGCCTCCCTTCGAGCACCACCCCGGTTAACTTTTCCGAGAAGCTGCCCGTTTGGATCGATTATCAGTACGAGTGACCATCGACGGACCTGGCCAACAAGCGCTGGAACTTCGGCGTCGGCTAGATGTTCTGAGTCGAGCCAGATTGCGCAGGAAAAGCATGAACATAGGCCCCATGTAACATCCGATGGATGGACCGTAGCGCAGGTCGATGCCAAGCCTTGGCCTCCGATGGCCCTTCCAGAAGAGATTCCGGCACCAACGGGCAGATGGACGCGAGTCGCGTTCTTGGTGATCTTCGCGCTTGTCTTGTGGGTGACGGATCGTGCGCGTGCCGAGGGGATCAGCTTCGACCAGGCGCTCGCCCTCGGAGAAGAGACGCCGGCGGTTTCCGGTCCACGAGACATGTTGGAGGCGCGTGAATCGGGCGATCGGAAGATGGGCGGCACTGCAGGGGCCACCAATTTGATTTTCATGCCGGGGGCGCTGTTTTTCGCTGGCGAGGACAAGGGCTTCGAGATGCAGACCGCGATCACCCAGGGCTGGAACCTCCGGGACCTTGGGGGCGCCCGGAGAGATGCGGCGAGCAGCGAGCGAGG
>JBAVOF010000144.1:0-18499 GCA_049691835.1 Polyangiales bacterium | reverse complement strand
TGGCAAGGTTGCACTCTACCGCTGAGTTATTCCCGCAAAAGGACGCCATTGGTAGCTCGACAGGCTCCAGGCGTCAAGCGCCTGGCGGGCCGAGCTCAGCCTTCGAGGAGCGCCCGAAAGCCCCTTTTTACTCGTATCGGAGGCCCTCGACGGGGAGCATGCGAGCGGCCCACCAGGAGGGCGCGATGGTCGACAGCGTGCAGATCAGAAGAGCGATGGCGATGGTGATCAGGAACACCGTCGGATTGAGCACGACGGGGAGGTGATCGATCAGGTAGACCTTCGGGTCGAGCGGAAAGCGGATCCTGTCCAGGTAGACGACGAGACCGCCGCCCACCAAGACCCCGGCGAAGGTCCCTATCACGCCCACGACGACGCCTTGCACCATGAAGACGCCCAGCACGGTCGCATCGGTCGCGCCCATGGCCTTCAGGATCGCGATCTCTCGCTTCTTCTCGAGGACGATCATGATCAGCGTTGCGACAACATTGAAGGCGGCAACGAAGATGATGGTCGCGATCACCAAGGTAAGCGCGATCTTCTGCACCTCCAGAGCAGTGAACAGGTTCCGGTTCAGCTCCGACCAGTCGAGGGAGTGAAATGCACCGCCGAGGTCTTGCTCGATTTCGCGGGCGAGTTGCTCCGAAGTGTCCAAATCGTGGACGCGGAGCTCGACGCCGGTGACATTGTCGCCTTCGTCGAACAGACGCTGCGCTTCGAAGAGGTCGGTGTAGACGAGGCCGGAGTCGTATTCTTGAAAGCCCGCTTGGAATACGCCGATGACACGAAACTCGCGCGACCGAGTCTCCGCGCCGCCAGGCTCCGACAGCGCCAGGCCGAGCGCGGCCAGCGGCGAGATGAGCCTGACGCGGTCGCCCACCTGTAGTCCGAGATCCTCGGCAAGCGTCTTGCCGACGATGATCCCCGGCAGGGCCTCCACCGGCTCTTGTCCCTCTCCTTGCGCAAGTCCGGCTTCCCATTCCGGGTCATCGGGAAGCGCGAAATCGGTGTCGCCCAGCTCCTCGAGCAGGGCCTCGATCTCGCCCGGCGCGGCCACTTTCCCGATCTTGGGCCGGCGTGCTTGCAGTTCCGCCTCCCGCTGGGCTTCCCGGCGTTCGGTCTCCTCTTCCCAAAAAGTCTTCCTGACGGTTGGCTGCTCGACCGGCGGCACTCGTGCTCTGCGCCTTCGCTGCTCCGAGGTGGCGTCCATCTTTCCGTCTCGGATGTCGCGGAGCCACTGCCAGTCGTCGTCGACTTTGGGCTCCGCGGCGCGCGTCGGAACTGACCCCGGCCGGCGAAGACCGTCGAGGCCGCCGGCCACCATTTGCTGCGGCAGGTCCAAGACCGTCCGTATGCCGTCCGGGGTCACTCCTTTGACCAGCACGACGCTCCTACGCTCCCCCTTGGTCAGCATCATCTCGTTGATCGAGAAAGGCGCCGCGCCGGCGACCTCTGGCATGTCGCTGACGCGTGCAAGGACGTCGTGGTAGTCTCGGAACTCGCGGCCGTACTTCAGGATCAGAACGTGCGCATTGACCCCCAAAACCTTCTCCCGAAAGGCATTTTCGAAGCCCGTGGTGATCGACAAAACGGCGAGCAGGGCCGCGACTCCGAGGGCAACGCCCACGATCGAGATTAGAGTGATCATCGAAACGGTCGCGCGCTTTTTGGAACGTAGATAGCGGAGGCCGATCTGCAGGCTGTAACTCACTCCCCACCCCCCTATCACGGTCACAGTCCCACGGCGATCCGCCGCGCGCCCCGACCCGAAGCGCGGTGGCCTGCGCAAGACTTGGTCCTAGGGGGAAGCGAACTTGCTTGTGTTGGGAGGACTCACTAGGGTTCCGTAGATGAAGCGGATTTGGCCCTTCGCCATGTGCATCGGGCTGCTGATGGCGTGTCATCAGCAGCAAAACGTGCGCCGCGAAGTCTGGCCTCCTGTACAGAAGCTCGAGCCCACCGCAGCGACGATATCGCCCGCGGCGCCCGTGCCACCGCCGAAGGTGCTCGACCCGGTAATCGTCGAGCTGTCGGACAAGTCGACGGTCATGCAGGTGCGAAAGCAACTGGACAAGGGCAACCCCGGCAAGGCGCGTGAGCTCGCCGAAGCGGCACTGCCGGGCGCGAGCGCAAGGGACAAGGGCCGCCTTCATTGGCTGGCCGCCAAGGCTGCGCTCGAGGAGGGTTACAACCAAATCGCGCTGGCCCACCTCGATACACTCGGAACGTTCAACCATCCACTCGCACGCTGGGCGAAGCTGAAGCGGGCTTCGCTGCTCGAGACCAGTGAGTCCGCGACGGCCGCACAAATCGCGGCCTCCCTCACCGATGACTGGGCCGGTGGTGGCCGCGCGCGCTCGATCGAAACGCGCGCGGGTGGCTCGAGCAACTCCGAAGCACACCTCGAAATTCGGTTGGAGGGAAAGCCGCCGACTCCGGCAAACGGTCAGGCCGTTCGGCCTCGGATGCAGGAGAACCTCGACAAAGCCGCGTCGCTTTACAACGCAAAGCGCTATCGCGAAGCCGAGGTTCTGTACGCAAAGCTGATCAAGCATCTTCGACCCGGCACCGCGCCCTGGTGCGACGCCGTGTACAAGCGCGCCCGCGCCCTACTCCAAGCCCGCGAACGCACGCGGGGCGCACCGGTCATGCGCGAGGTCGCCGAGACCTGTACCAAGACGGACCCCGATACGCGCGCCTGGGCCCGTTATCATGCAGCCCGCACCTACGGCCGCATCGGTGACTGGGACGAGTCGGTGCGGCAGTACGAAAAGCTGGAAGCGGAATCGCCTGCTCATAGCTTGGCCGACGATGCAAGCTACCGGGCAGCGCTCAGCGAGCTCGAAAATGGCAACCAGAAGGTGGCGCTGGCGCGATTAGCCTCGATTCCCAAACGCTACCCCGAGGGCGACATGTGGCCGCGAGCGCTGTTCAAGCTGGGCTGGGTACAACTTCGTGAGGGCCAGTACGCAGAGGCGTACCAGCGTTTCGACGAGCTCGTGAGGCGCGGAGGAGATGAGCGCGAAGAAGGCATCACCGGCCGGGCCAACTACTGGCGCGCACGCACGCTCTTCATGATGGGCCAGCGCATCGATGCGGTCGAAGCGTACGAAGAAATCGTCGCGCGTTGGCCGCTCCGTTACTACGCCCAGCAGGCTCTCTGGCGTCTTCACGAGATCGTTCCCGAACGCGCGAATGCGATTCTCGCGGACATGCGCGCCGCCGGGGAGCCCACACGCATGGTGTTCGCCTGGCGCGCCGAGTTCGATCAGCCGGCGTTCGGCCGCATGGTCGAGCTGTTGATCGTGAATGAGGTGACCTACGCCTCGTCCGAGATGGCTGCCCTGCACATGCTGGGCAACGACGTGGACCCGGAGATGGCCGTGGTGGGCGCCGTGTTACTGCAACACGCGGGTGCGCAGACGAAGCTCAGCCACGTGGTCCGGAATCACTTCGAGGATTTCGAGGGACTGCTGCCCAAGGGCGAGGGCAAGTTGATCTGGGAAGCGACCTACCCCCAGGCGTTCACGCCGCTCATCGAGGACATCGCGGAAGGCGAGGGGATCCCGGCATCGTTCGTCCGCGCGGTCGCACGCGAAGAGAGCTCCTTCGACCCCGAGGCGGTTTCCTGGGCCAAGGCCTATGGGCTCGTTCAACTGATCATGCCGACCGCCAAACGCTTCGCGGGCGAGGTCGGTGAGAAAGCCACGCCTCGGACACTGAAGAAGCCCGAGGTCAATCTCAAAATCGGCGCACGGTACATGGCCTGGCTCTGGAACCGTTTGAACGAGAATCCGGCGCTCGTTCCATCGGCGTACAACGCCGGTGAAGGCGCGGTCCGTCGCTGGCTCGAAGAGGATCCCTCGCGTCCGCTCGATGTGTTCATAGAGGAGATTCCTTACGACGAGACACGCCGGTACACGCGCCGCGTTCTTCAGACCTACGGGGTCTACCAGTGGCTTGCCGACGAGCAACTTCCACATTTCCGGACGAAGCTACCCGTGACGAGCACGCCCCAGCGGATCAGCGCCCTTCAGTGATGCAGGCTATGCGATTACCTTCGGCAAGAGCGAGCCGAACTCGATCGCCTTGCTGATGTCCCCATCGACGCGGAGCTTGCCCTGCACGAAGGCGATCTGTGGGTCGAGCTTGCCGCGGAGAATATCGGCGAGATGTGCATCGCGGATGGTCAGTGTGGCATCGGCTGGGCGGCCGTTGCCCTCTGTCACGCTGCGGTCCTGTAAATCGATGGTCCAGCTCTTCTCGTCAGCGCCCGTAATCCGGAGGTGGAACTTCCCCACTCCAAACGCTCGGTCGGCGGGTGCCTGCTGCAACGTCGACCTCATTTGATCGACGAAGGCGGCGGTCAGCTCAGCGACCGCCTGGTCTTGCGCGTGCTTGGTCGCTGTGTCCTGCGGTCGATGAGGAAGGACCGCGGCCTCGAGCTCGTTGGCGGACTCCCGCAAGTAGCGGGTGAAAAGGTCCAGATCGGGCATGACTGCAGGACAAGACGTCGGACTGATCGACAACACGCCGTTGTAGCTCAGGACCGTGATGAGAAGCCCCATCCCGTCGATCAATGGAGCCATGCCCATGGTCGCGAGCAGCTTGTGGCCCGCCATGTACATGTCCATCTGCGGCCCAGGGACGTTGGTGATCACGAGATTGAACACGGGCTTGTGCATCTCTGAGACGCGGAACCGCGAATAGAGCCGGAGAATACGATTCGCCAGACCGAAGGGAATGAAATCCCATAGGTCGACGAACGCCCGTGTCGCGCCTGCCTTCTCGAACGCCTTGCCGCCCTGCGTGTGCTCTTTGAGAACGTTCAGGCGCTCGACGGGGTCTGCCACGTCGGTCGCCATGTCGAGCAGCATCGCGGACACCTTGTTCCCCATCTTGCCGCGCTCGTCCTGCGCGCGGGTGGAGACGGGTATCATCGCGATCAGGGGCTTGTCGGGAAGCTCACCCTTCTCATCCAGATAGCGGCGCAGAGCCCCCGCGCATATCGCAAGAACCACATCATTTAGTGTGCATCCGGTGATCTGGCGGATGGCTTTGACACGATCGAGCTCGAGCAGCGCCGTGTTCCAGATCCGTTGGCCAGTAATCGTGCGGTTGATCGGAGTGTGCGGCGCGGTCATCGGAATTGGCGGTGCGTCGATGCCCTTGTCGCGGACTTTCGCCGCGGCGCGAAGCGCCTCGCCGATCTCGGCAGCCACTCTCTTGATTTCGCTGGGCTTGCCCATGATCTTGCGCGCGGTGTGCGCAAGCACCTGAAGCTCGTTCGGCACCGGCGCTATCGCTCGGGGAGGCGGCGCTCGGAAGGTCTTCGGCTCCTTGGTCAGGTCGAGCAGGACGCTCATCATGTCGGCGCCGGAGACGCCGTCGATCGCGGCGTGATGCACCTTGTTGATCACCGCAACGGAGCCCGGCGGAACTTGAGGAATCTTGTCGAGACCCTCGACGAACGTCATCTCCCAAAGCGGTCGGGTGCGGTCGAGGGGCGTGCTGAAGATCCTGGCGGCGAGCCCACGCAGCTCTTTCCAGCTCCCGGGGCTCGGCAGAGCAACGTGCTGCAGGTGCATGTCGAGGTTGAAGTCGGGGTCCTCCAACCAGTACGGCTTTCCAATTCCGAACGGCACCATGACGAGTCGCTGCCGCAGCCGTTCCACCAGGTGAACGCGGGAGGCCATCGTCGCGCGGTAGTCCTCGAACTTCATGGACCCCTCGAACACCAGCACGCTCCCGACGTGCATGGGTTGATGGGCGTCCTCGAGGTAGAGAAAAGAAGCATCGAGTCCGGACAGAGGTTGCATCGTCGTTCTCCGCGGGGCGATCCCCAAAGCAGATGACTAGACTACACCCATAAGCGACCCGATCTCCAGCGCTTCTCAGGAATCCTCGAAGGTGCGGTCGAGCTCCTTCAGAAGACGCTTCTGCTCCCGAGAGAGGCGCTTTGGGACAGCGATCTCGACGACGCAAATCAGATCGCCACGCCCGCGACCGTTGAGGCGCGGAACACCCGCTCCACGAACAAGCAGGGTTTCACCCGCCTGAATGCCCGCCGGGACCTTCACCGATTGCTTGGCGTTCTCGTCCTCTTCGAGCGCTGGAACCTCGACTTTGGCGCCGAGGGCCGCCTGTGGATACGAGAGCCGCAGATGGTAGATGAGATCGAAGCCCTCGCGCTCGAGCTCCTCGTCTGGGTCGACGGTCACGGTAACGTAGAGATCACCGGCCGGCCCACCGCGCACCCCTTCCTGCCCGCGTCCACTCAGTCGAAGACTTTGTCCGCTGTCGACACCCGCGGGAATCGTGATCTTCACGACACGTTCGACGTCGACCTGTCCGCCCCCTTCGCACTCTTCGCATGCTTCCCTGGCTCGGACGCCCCGGCCACGGCAGGTCGGACAGGTGGTCGTCATCACGAACGCGCCTTGCGCGCGGGCCACCTGACCCCGGCCGCCGCAGGTCGCGCAACCCTCTAGTTCTGCGTTCTTTGCACCCGTCCCGTTACACGCACCGCACGGCGACGGGTGTGAGAGATCGATCTCGCGCGCGGTGCCGAAAGCGGCCTCGCGGAGGGACAAGTCGACGTCGGTGCGAATGTCGGCGCCTCGGGCGGGCCCGTTGGGATCACGGCGCTGACGTCCGAAGCCGCCGAAGCCAAAGCCACCCCCGCGCCCGAAGAGGTCTCCAAAGATGTCTTGGAACTGGCTGAACACGTCCCCGATGTCGCCGAATCCCGGCGCGGCCGCTCCGCCCAAACCGGCATGGCCGAATCGGTCGTACATCTGCCGCTTCTGCGGATCGCTCAAGACGGCGTAAGCCTCGGCGCAGAGCTTGAACTTCTCTTCTGCCTCGGGGTTGCCGGGATTTCGGTCTGGGTGGTGTTCGAGCGCCCTTTGGCGATACGCCTTCTTGAGGTCGCTCACCGTGACGTCGCGGGAGACTTCGAGAATTTCGTAGTAATCGGGCTTCGACATGAGAGCTGCAGGATGGTCGGCGCGGGCAACATAAGCACGCCCGCCGCAGGGTCAAGGGCTCTCTTCCAGCTTAGAAAACGCCCACATTCGCTCAGCGCCGTGCGTCCGCCCGCTCCTGCGCGCGGCTGAGCACGTCGTTCACGAGCGCCTCGGGAAGCTCTCCGGTCCGCTGAAACGACCTCATGTGCAGGATGGGCTCACCCCCGAGATCCGCCGCGGTACGCCCCTTGATCTCTTGAACGTACTTGCGGGGCTCGAATGGCACTAGATTCGATTTGCCGTTCGCGTCGATTCGCTCGAGCAAGCTCATCAAGGCGCGTAGTGAGTTCATCTTCATGTATGGACAGGTCGCGCAGCCCCCAGCCGTGGAACAACCCTCACCGCCCGCCACGCCTGGCAGAACCCCGAGCCCGCTCTGCTCGTCGGCCGCTATGGCCTCGCCCGCGACCGGGAAAATGATCTCTGCGGAGAGCTCCGAACCACCCTCCGACGCGTAGTCTCGGAGCTTCGCCTGCACTTCTCGCACGATCGGGGTGATCATGCCTGCCTCCGTGCCGAGAATGAATCGCAAATCGGATCGTTCCCCGCGGGCGATCGCCTCGTCGACCTTGCCCAAGACGAACGCGAGGATGTTCGAGGTCGAGCCGACGACACCGTCGCCCGCGCGTTGAGCTTGCAGCGCGAGCTCGAACATCTCCCCCGGCACCTCCAAGTGCGCCGTGACGAAGACGTCGGAATAATGCTCACGCACTAGCTCCACCACCTCTCGCCCGAACATGTGGTGAACGATGCAGGTACCCTGCTCGAAGAAGTGGAAACGGGGCAGCAACGAGCGAATCGAGGACTGGTCGTGCGCCGGGTGAAGCTGGCGAATCTGCTCATTTGGCATCTCTGCAAGGCTCCGGAACATGCGAGCGAGATTGTCGCCCATGTATGTGTCCGGCCCGAACCAGATGTGAATGCCGGGTACCTGAGCAGCGGCTTGCAAAACGGTCCGGACGACGTTGGAGGAGGTGCAAGTGATCGTGGGCACGATCGCATGCGCCTTGGCTTTGGTAACCAGGCTCGTGTTGATGTAAACGACGTGGAGCGAACGCGCGGTTTCCGAGGCTTGCATGAGATACGCGCCATACGCAGCGGCTTCCGCCGATTCGGCCAGAGAGCAGCCGATCGGATCGCTCGAAACCCGATAGACCGGGATCTGCTCGTACCCTGACGCGTCGAGCATGGCGCGTACGTTCTCGCTCATGAAGTCTACACCCAGGACGACGACCGTGCTGGCGCCCTGCGCGGCCATCGCAATCGCCCGATCCGCCATTGCCAGCGAATCAGAGACGTGAATGTGGGGCCAATTGCAGGCGGAGAGCACGCCTTGAAGCTCGGGGTCCATGTAGAAATGAGCGACGACGCCGGTGTTCTTGTCGCGCAGCAGGGTGTCGAGTTGCACGACGAGCTTCGGATCGGGCTTCAAGAACGCCGCTTGGGCCTCGGCGAACGCGCCTCGAGGAATGAGCGCGTCGGCCGTAATTCGCAATGAAGGAAACACCGGTAAGGTCATCTGCGACCAGCTCCAGGAAAACGGAGTATATCTCCGCCCCGGCGTTCCGCATGTCAAGTCAGCCCACAAAGACCTCGGTCTACGTTCACTTCCCGTGGTGCGCCCGCAAATGCCCGTACTGCGACTTCGCGACGGAGCCGATTCGCTCCAACGCCATCCCGCACGAGGAGTACGCGGACGCCGTGCTTCGCGAGTTGCATTCACGAGCGCCGAGTCTGCAGGGACGGGAGCTGACATCGATTTTCTTCGGTGGCGGGACGCCTTCGCTTTGGGGACCAAGAGCCTTGAAGCGAGCTCTCGCGGGCATCACAGCCGCTTTCGACGAAGTGAGCGCTGACCTCGAGGTCACCGTCGAATGCAATCCCAGCTCGTTGACTCGAGACGGTGCCGCTGTGCTGCGAGATGCCGGTGTCGGTCGTTTGTCGGTTGGCGTGCAGTCGTTGCGGGACCCGCACTTGCGTTTCCTAGGACGCTTGCACGATTCGGAGGGCGCCGTGGCCGCACTGAAAGCGGCGACGTGCGAGATGCCCCGCGTGAGCGCGGACTTGATGTTCGGGATGCCCGGCCAGACGCTCCAGGAGCTCGGGGAAGACATCGCGCGCATCGTCGAAACAGGCGCACGACACATCTCGGCATATGCGCTGACGATCGAGGAAAAGACGATGTTTGGCACGCTCCACCGTGCGGGGAAGCTACCCGTCGCCCCTGAAGATCTGTATGCGGATCTGTTCGAGCACGCCGAGCGTTGCTTCGCCGATCTCGGATGGACGCACTACGAAGTGTCGAACTATGCCGCGGCCTCGGAAGAGTCCCGTCATAATCTTCACTATTGGCGCGGCGGCGCATATCTGGGACTGGGGGCCGCTGCGGTGGGCTGCCTCGATCAGGGGACCGGACGTGCGCAGCGATGGCGAAACGACCCAAACCCACGGCGATATCTCGCTCAACTGACGCCCGAGGCCGATGTCGAAGACTTGGGTCCAGACGAGATCATCCGTGAGGCATGGATGCTCGGGCTTCGCACCCTCGACGGCATCGACCTTGCGGCAACCGAAGCTCGAGCGGGTCTCGACCCGAAGGCGGGCCGAGAACAGGATATCGAGCGTGCGATCGCCCGGGGCAATCTGATTCAGCTTGGACGATCGCTGCGCGTTCCCACCGATCGCTGGCTGAAACTTGACGGCATCGTACGCGACTTGTTCTAGAGTGCGGAGCAGTGAAGCTCGATTTTGAAGAAGTATCGGTTACTGGCCTGACCAAGTCGTACGGGCCGACCCTGGCGTTGGCGGGCGTGGATCTGCGCTTCACGGCGGGAACCACCAGCGTGATCCAGGGCTCGAACGGCTCTGGCAAATCGACGCTTCTCTGGCTACTCGCGATGCTCGCCTATCCGACGCGCGGAGAGATCCGTTACGGTAGGCACGGCACGGCGCACTCGGACGGCCTCCGGGCCAGCATCGGCTTCGTTGCGCACCAGCTCCAGCTCTACCCGGGTCTGAGCGGTCGCGAGAATTTGCTGCTGGCAGCCAAGCTGCAGGGCATCCCCCACGTGGAGAAGCGTGCCGCCGATCTTTGCGGTGCGCTCGCGCTCGGTGAGTATTGGAATCGGCCTGTCCGCACCTATTCGCGAGGTCAAGCGCAGCGCGTATCGATCGCGCGCTCGCTGCTTCACGAGCCCCGCCTGCTCTTGATGGACGAGCCCGCCACCGGTCTGGATCTGAAGTCCACCGCCGCCTTCGTCGGCCTCGTCGAGCAGGTGAAGCAAGAGGGGGCGATCGTGCTGATCGTGACCCATGAAGCGAAGCTCGCGGATATCGTGGCCGATCGCGTGCTTCAGATGGATCGCGGACGCGTCGTGGAGCCGGGAGCATGAAGACGCTTCGCGCTGCATGGCTGGTGGCTCTCAAGGACTTGCAGCTGGAGCTGCGTACCAAGGAGATCGTCACCTCGACAGGCCTCTTCGCAGTCCTGGTCGTCACTCTCGGCTCGCTCGCGTTTTACACGGACCCGGTCAGTGCGCCTGACGTTGCCCCGGGCGTGCTCTGGATCTCGATCCTGTTCTGCGGAATTCTTCTGATCGGCCGGAGCTGGGCTCTCGAGCGCGAGAACGACGCGGTGTTCGGCCTCCTGCTGGCACCAATTCCCAGAGCATCAATTTACATTGGCAAGACACTCAGCGCCCTAGCCCTGCTGTTCGTGGTCGAGCTCTTGCTCGTCCCCCTCTGTCTGATCTTCTTTCAGATAGAGCCGAATGGGATCGTCCCGCCGCTTCTTGCCCTCGTGTTTCTGGGCTCTGTGGGGTTCGTTTCCACCGCCTCGCTGTTTTCCGCCGTGGGAATCCGTACCAGGGCCCGAGACCTGATGCTGAGCGTGTTGGTCTTCCCCCTCGTAGCGCCCGCGCTGCTCGCATCTGCTGTAGCGACACGCGAGCTGTTCGCAGGTGCGAGCACGATCGAGATCGTCGGGTGGCTACGAATCCTGACGGCTTTCGATCTCTTGTTCGTGAGCTTCGGGGTCTGGGTCTCGCGTCATCTCCTGGCGGAGACCTGATCGCTCAGCGGTACGCTCGAATGAGATCGAGCGCCACTGGGTCAGACCAGTCCAGCGCACCGTCGAAGCGAAACCGTACGATCCCGTCGGCATCGATGATCCATGTTTCGGGAAAGAGCTTGGTACCGAACTGACCGGTCACGACCCGACGCTCCGAATCGAGGAGGCTCGTGATGCGTGAGGAGCGAGGGATGATGGTCTCCGCTTCCTCCCAGCTGCGGTCAGTCGAAACCGCGACGACCTCGACGTCTCCCCAGTCCTCGGTGACCTCCGCCAGAAGCTCGAGCGTCGGCATTTCCTGGATGCACGGCCGGCAGGTCACCGTCCAGAAGTTCATGACGACGACCTTGCCGCCCTGGTCAGACATCCTCCACTCACCGCCCCCTTGCTTGGGCAGGCTGAAATCAGGGGCGAGGAGCGAGGCTCCCAGGTAGTGCGGAATGCCCCCCCGGCCTTCCATCAGTTGCTCGAACCGGGTGTTGCCCAGTAGCGCCCGAAATGGGGCTTCTCGCGCGCGAGCCCGCGCGTCCACCACGGCACCGGTGAAAATGAAAATCAGCGGAAACGCTATCGCGGCCACGATGACGGTGGCGATGACCTCACGTCGAGACACGCCGGGGCCTTAGCGCTTTTCCACACCGAGCGAAAGTGGATCGTGGATCTCGGGCGGACGCACGGTTTCGTCACCGATTCGCAGGTACACCCCGTCGGCGTCTTCGCCAATCCACTCGCTCAATTTGCTCATGGCGTGATTGTCGAAACGCGCCGGGCAGCGCCCCTCACGAACCGCGCACCAGAGCGCACCCTCGGGCCCCTGGCGAAGCGATGCGGGATCGAGCCGCTCGTGTACCTCACCGGACAGGACCAGCCCGATCCCATCGGTGTCCGGCTCGACATCTCTGACGAAGTACGCCGGCCCCGCGATCTCGACATACGCCCAGTTGATCGAATTGCGCAGACAGAAACGTCCGTCGTCCGCGCGGTCAACCCATCCATCGAACGAACGAGCGAGATTCGGGTGGTTGATCGGGTCCTTGCCGTTGAACCAGCGGCCGCCCGCATCGCGGCGAATCTCGGTTTCCCGTGAACGGCCTTGAAGAAACTGCTCTGGGTCCATGGCAACTTGCAGACTACAATGCCGCCCGATGGCGAGGAAGAGCCGAAAGCTCGTGGTGGTCTCGAACCGGGGTCCTTATCGGCACGAAGGTGGACGCGAGCGGTGGGTCCGTGCAGCCGGCGGTTTGGTGGCCGCGCTCGACCCTGTCTTGCAAAAACGTGGCGGCGTTTGGGTGAGCGCTCAACCAGCCAGGGAGTTCGACGCGGCCACGATCGCCGCTCCACGGCTTGCCTACCAGCTCGGGCACGTCGCATTGAAGCGGGCGGAGCTACGGGGATTCTACGAAGGGGTTTCCAATGCAGTCCTTTGGCCGCTCCTTCACGGGTTCGAGGCGACGATTCCGGTCGGAGAGGCGCCGTGGTCGAGCTACGTGAAGGCCAACCAGGAGTTCGCGAACGCTACCGAGTCGATGAGCGGCCCAAACGACCTGATTTGGGTCCAGGACTACCACCTCATGCTGGTCCCGGGCATGCTGCGGGCCAAGCGCCCCAAGGCTCGCATCGGCTGGTTTTGCCACATCCCCTGGCCCCCGCCGGACACGTTCGGGATCCTGCCCTGGCGTGAGGAGGTTCTCGAAGGCCTGCTCGGCGCGGATATCCTCGGGTTCCACCTGCCGGAGTACGCCGAGCACTTTCGACAGTGCGTGCGCCGTTACACCGGCTATCGACTTTCGCGAGATACCGTCGCGCATCGGGGGCGCACCGTAAAGACGATCGCCGCGCCGATCGGGGTCCCTGTCGACGAGTTGCAGGCGGTCGCCACCGACCCGGAGGTCGCGCGCGACGTCGAGCGCATTCGCCAGGCGATGGGGAACCGCAAGCTGATCCTGGGCGTGGATCGGCTCGACTACACCAAAGGGATTCCCGAACGCCTAGCCGCGTTCGAACGCCTCCTCCGCAAGGACAAGTCCGCGCGCTCCCAATGCGCGTTGATCCAAGTGATGGTGCCCAGCCGAACCGACGTGAAGGCCTATGCCGATCTCAAACGGGAGGTCGATCGGATGGTGGGCGACATCAACGGCCGCTATGCCGATACGGGTCGCGTTCCTGTGCACTATCTCTATCGCAACCTGAGCCAGCGAGAGCTCTTCGCACACTATCGTGCGGCCGACGTCGCACTGGTGACACCCCTGCGCGACGGCATGAACCTTGTGGCGCACGAATACGCCGCTGCCCGAACCGACGAGGATGGGGTCTTGGTGCTGAGCGAGTTCGCCGGCGCGGCGAGGCACCTCAAGGGAGCGATCTTGGTCAACCCCTATGACTTGGAGTCGACGAGCGAAGCGATTCGTACCGCGCTCACCATGAAAGCCTCCGACAAGCGACGACGGATGCGCTCGTTGCGCGCGGAGGTGATGCGGCTCGACGTGCACCGCTGGGCTGACCGCTACATCGCAGGCTTGGAGGGCACGTGAGCTCCATCGAGCCGCTTCTGAAGGACCTTCTGGCACTCGAACGCCCGCTACTCTTGGCCTTGGACGTCGACGGCACGCTCGCGCCAATCGTGTCCGATCCCGATCTTGCGGAGATTCCCGCCCAAACACTCTCCACCCTGGCAGCGTTGGCCGAAGCGCCGATGTTGGAGCTCGCGCTCATCACCGGTCGCGACCTGAGCTCGCTCGCACGGATGGAGCAACTGCAGGGGGTGTGGCGTGCGGTCGAGCACGGCGGGGTGGTCTTGGCGCCCGGAGAGCTGCCAGCCCAACGCCAGCTCACATCCGAGCAACGCAGGGCTCTCGATCGATTTCGTGAATGGGTAGGCGAGCATGCCCGGGACGCGTTCATCGAGCACAAGCCCCAGGCGGTCGCGGTCCACGTGCGGGGGATCGCGGCGAATGACCCAGCTCGTGCCGCGCAGTTGCTTCGAGAAGCTGACGAGATGGCGAAGGACCTTGGTCTTCACGTACGCCGCGGCAAAGCGTTACGCGAAGCCGAGGCAGTTCGTCACGACAAAGGAAACGCACTGCGGGAGATTTTCCAACGGTCGAGGGCACGATCGGTCTTCTTTGCGGGTGACGACCTCACCGACTTCCCCGCGATCGACTTCGCGGCGCAACACGGCGTAGGCGCATTTGTTTGCTCCAAGGAGCAACGGGGAAGACCATCGGAGATGGCGGCGATACTGCACGGCGTGGACGACGTCGCCGCACTGCTTTCTGAGTTGTTGCATCGACTCGCGGGGTGAGCGCTGGCGCGTGTATCGTCCCGTGGTACACGCCTGGCATGCTCGTTCGAGAAATCGCGGAGGCCTCACGCATCGCCCGCGAGGCGGGCGCGATCTTGATGGAGATCTATGCGACAGACTTCGAGGTGGCCTACAAGGACGAGGCCGATCCCGTCACGGACGCCGACACCAGGGCCAACGCATACATCGTACGGGAGCTCAAGAAGGCTTTTCCAGCCGATGGCGTCGTCGCCGAGGAAACCGCAGACCAGGGCGACGCGCTCAAGGGCGGGCGCTGCTGGTATGTGGATCCGCTCGATGGAACCAAGGAGTTCGTCGCGCGCAATGGCGAGTTTTCCGTCATGCTCGGCTTAGCTATCGACGGAGTCGCCAACGCCGGCGTGGTGTACCGCCCCGACATGGACAAGCTCTACTGTGGAGTCGTAGGTCACGGTGCCTACCTCGACGAACGTGGGGTACGAAGCGAGCTGCGGGTGAGCGACGTGCGCGACCCGAGTAAGCTCAAGCTCGTGGTGTCGCGATCCCACCGCAATCAGGCGGTCGATGCCGTCGTGACACGGCTTGGAATCACACAGGAGCAGACGAGCGGCTCGGTTGGTCTCAAGGCCGGCCTCATCGCGGAGCAGAAGGCCGACCTCTACGTACACGTTGCGGACAGGTCGAGCGCGTGGGACGCGTGTGCACCCGAAGCACTGCTCAAGGCGGCGGGCGGACGCTTCACCGATCTGACGGGAAACCCATATCGCTACGGGGGAACCGACATGCGCAATCGCAACGGCATCCTCGCGTGCAACGCAGCAGCGTACGATCTCGTGCTTCCGGTCGCGCGTGACGCAGCAAGAGCCGCCGGGCTCATCGACTGAGAGGCGGAGATGGCGCTGGTGGACTGGCGAGAGGTTTGGAAGGAAGGTCGCACACCCTGGGATGCCGGCGCATCGCCCCCTGCGCTTCATGGCTTGCTGGCGCGTGGAGCGGTTCCGGCCGGCCGTATCCTCGTGCCGGGCTGCGGCACCGGCTACGACGTGGCAACGCTTGCTCGAGAGGATCGAGAGGTCGTGGGTATCGACCTATCCGACGACGCGCGAAGCGCGTTTCTGCGCTCGCATCCAAATCTCGCGGGGAAGGTCGTCTACGAGGTGACCGACTTTTTTTCATACGAGCCGGTCACCGGTTTCGATTTCGTTTGGGACTACACTTTCTTTTGCGCACTCGATCCGGCTCAGCGGGGCGACTGGGGTGCGACGATGAAGCGCCTGGTGAAACCCACCGGCACGCTTGCGACCTTGCTGTTCCCTTTTGAAGACCCCATTTCGGATCGGCAAGGTCCGCCCTGGCCGATCAATACAGAGCTGGTTCGCACTTGTCTCGAAGATGAATTCGAAATTTTCGAGCTGGTTCGGATGGAGCAGACGCACCCGGGGCGGGAGGGTAGAGAGCACCTCGTACTCTGGCGCCGCAGGGACCCCTAGTCGTTGGGCAGCCGAATCGACGATGGATGGGAATTCACCTCTGAGAAGCCGAGTCGGTAGTCGGCGGTCGCGCCTTCATCGGCTACGCCGATCCATACTTGCGTGGTCCCGATCGGGAAGTCCGAACGGATAATCGGAGACTTCTTCCCAGTGCCGTTGGTGCAGAGCACGGAGCGATCGGGTTTTCTCACGACGAGCCCGACGTTCGAGTGCGAGCGTCCGAGCACGTGAAGTTGGAAGAACGCGGTGTCGGCATCGAGCAAGTAGTCTGGGATCTTTGAAATCCACCCGGAGCACTTGCGATGAATCGACTGCGCCGGGATCTCTCCGATCGCGGTGCCAGCAACGACACGGGGGTCGGGGCTGAACCCGGCATGCAGCGGAATGATGCCGAAGCGCGAGTCGGAGTGCGCGTAGGGGTCTGGAGCTCCGATCGGTGCGCCGGGGCGGCTGAGCTCTGACGGCTCCCCGGACCCTTCTCCGCCGGGGCATCCGGCGAGAGCGGCCAGCAACACCGCGGCCGCTCGGAGAGCCACGGGGGACTTACACCAAGCCATCACCGTGCCGATCGTCGTAACCGGACTTCAAGCGGGCCGTCAACCATACAATAGTATGGGGCCGCTCACCGGAAGCGAGCGGCCCCAAGCCTACACTACAAGAGGGATGGATGAGGAGTAACTACGGACTTGCTTGTAGGGTAGGAATACCAGTCCCGGAGAAATCGTCGATCAGCGCGTACACCGCCGGAGCGAGCGCCTCGTCCGTGGTGTCGTTGTCGACCGCGATTAGCAGCGTCACGACGTCTGCGGTCACCGGAGCATCAAGCGGGCCGACATCGGCCTGGCACACGTTGCTGTCGCTCGCCAGGGAGAAAGCAATGCCTACGGTTGAGGCGGGGAGGTCAAGAGGTCCTGCGACGGCCCCGAACATGAAGTCGTCTAGGAGTGGTGGGGGGCACGCCGCCGGCGTGATCACGTCGACTGGGTCCAGGAGCGTATCATCGGCGCCGTGCCCGACCAGGACGCGGCCCTGGCCCGAGGCAAGCCCGTCGGTGCTGCCGTCGAAAACCAACACATTGACCGGGGCGTTATCCCCACTCGCGACCGTGCGATATGCGACGACGGTGAGAATCGCTCCGTCAACGAGCGTTGCTGGGAACTCGAAGACCGGATCGGTCGAGCCTGCCGCTGCGATACCGAACTCGTAGTCCCCGGCTGCAAGCTCGACGAAGCCGGTGGCCTCCGCGAACTCGAGGTCCTCAATCGCGGTCACGCCGTCCACCAGGATGTCGACATTGGTGTCGCCCGCCGATGGTACGTCGGGGGCAAGATGTGCGACTCGCACCATCGCCATTCCTGGGTTCGTTCCGCCGCTTCCCCCGGAGCCCCCAGTCGCGCCAGTGCCGCCACTACCGCCACTACCGCCGGTGCCTCCGGATCCACTGCTCGCGTCGTCCCCACACCCCAACGTTGCAAGCCCCAGGGCCGCAACCAGCGCTAATCTAATACTCGCTTTGTTCATCATTGATCTCCTCCGACCTGTCTAAGTAATGTCTAGGTCGCGTCTAGGTTTGTATGGCTCCTGGGCTGGGTGTCAAGACCGCAATTAGGCTCTTGGCTTGATCACAATGCTTGATCACCGAAATCAGGAGGTATAGACGACCCTTAGACACGTTCTAAACGCGGCAGAAGGAAAGCAGACCCTGAAGGATTAGGATGGCGGACGAACCGAAGTACAGGGTCGGAATGGTCTCGAAGATGTCGGGGCTCTCGACCCACACGCTTCGGATGTGGGAAAAGCGCTACGCGGCCGTTCTGCCCAAACGGACCGAAGCCGGCGGCCGACTGTACACCGACGCGGATGTCGAAAGGCTCCGTCTTCTTCACAAGCTCGTCGAGAGCGGCCATTCGATCGGCGGCATCGCAAGGCTTGCCGACGTCGACCTACGGCACATGGCAGCGGCCTTCTCCATTCCTGCGAGCGCGCCTGCATCACAGCATCTCCCAGCAATCCGCGAGCGCGTGATCTCAGCCATCGAGCACCTTCGAATCGAGGAGGCCGCGCTGGTTCTCTCCCACGCTGCGCTCAGCACCGAGCCTTGCGAGTTCTTGAAGATGATCGTGGGTCCGATTCTGGTCGAAGTCGGTGACCGTTGGGAGCGTGGCGAGCTTCGCATCGTCCATGAGCACGCCTGCTCGGCGGTCATGCGAGGGTTGCTGTTTTCGCTCATGCGTCTCTATCCGTCGACCGACGCGACGCGACGGGTGGTGGTCGCAACCCCGGCCAACGAGGATCACGAGCTGGGCGCGCTCATGGTCGCTATGCTCGCCGCGATGCATGGTTGGAGCGTCCTTTACCTGGGCCCAGACCTTCCGGCGGAAGAGATCGCGTACGCGGTCGCCAATACGAATGCCGAGGCGCTCATGCTTTCGATCACCAACCTGAGCCCCGAAGCGTCGGAAAGAGAGCTCACCGCCATCGAGCGCGCGGTCCCAGAACGAGTCCTGATCCTTGCCGGTGGACGAGCGGCGAAAGCGCCCCCGAAGAGCCGAGTGAAGGTACACCAGGATTTGGAGCTGGTGGAACCCGCGCTCAGTCGATAGCGCTCGCGGTCTCGCCGGGAGGGACGGTG
>JBAVOF010000143.1:0-10405 GCA_049691835.1 Polyangiales bacterium | reverse complement strand
GCGTTGCTCAGTTCGAGCGCGGCTTCTCGACGACGAACGAAAGGCCGTGCGCGAGTACCGCAAAGAATCGGCGAGCCAGGGGCTCGGCACCTTCGGAGATCTCCTCAAGGCGAAGCTCGGCGGCTCGACCGACTGAGCTCGGGACCTCGGTTGCCAGCGCTCGGCAGCGCAGCTATAGAACCGGTCTTCGGGCGATTAACTCAGGGGTAGAGTGCAATCTTCACACGGTTGAAGTCGCTGGTTCAAATCCAGCATCGCCCACCATCAAGGGCGGCCCATGGGGGCCGCCCCAGAGGAGACGCCCTTGGTTGACCTGTCGACGCTGGTCCACGGAATCCAGGCCGGGGACATGCGCGCCCTGGCACGGGCGTGCCGGCTGATCGACGAACGAGACGGTCGGGCGTTCGAGCTGCTCAGACGCATCTTCACGCACGACGGGCATGCCTACGTGATCGGGGTGACTGGCACACCCGGCTCAGGGAAGAGCACCTTGGTCGACGGATTGGTCCGGCTCTACCGTCAGCAGGGTCGGCGCGTGGCGGTGCTGGCCGTCGACCCGACGAGCCCGTACTCGGGCGGCGCCATCCTCGGCGACCGGATTCGGATGCAGCAGCACTTCACCGACGAGGGGGTGTTCATTCGCTCGATTGCAACACGCGGTCATCTTGGAGGGCTTTCTCGTTCGACCGGTGATGTGCTTCACGTCTTGCACGCGGCGAAGTTCGACCTGGTCCTCGTGGAGACCGTCGGCGTCGGTCAGGACGAGCTCGAGGTGACCGAGCTGGCCGACACGACGCTGGTGGTGATGGCGCCCGGGTTGGGCGATGACATTCAGGCGATCAAGGCGGGGATTCTCGAAGTCGCCGACGTGTTCGCGGTGAACAAAGCGGATCGACCGGGTGCGGACACTACTGCACAGGACCTCCAGCAGATGCTGTCCCTTCGGCGCGTGCCGAAGCGTGTGAGCAAGATGCAGGGACACACCGCGCTTTCGACCCTCCAGAAAGGGCCCGAAGCCCAAGCTGGTGAGTGGGTCCCGCCGATCTTGAAGACTGTGGCCCACCGACGCGAGGGCTTGGCCGATCTCGTCGACGCGTTCGCCAAGCATCGTGAGTTTCTCATGACCACCGAAGCGGGGCAGGCGATTCGGGCCCGGCGGCGGGTCGCCGAGTTTCGTGCGATTCTTTATCAGGCGTTGATCGACGAAGTCGACGCGCGCTTCGCGAAGCAAGTGAGCGAGAGCTTGCACGACATCGTCGAAGGACGGGCCGACCCGTACTCGAGCGCCGCAGCTCTCGTTCGTGATGCCATGGGCGACGGCTCGTAACGGCCAAACGCCGACGCGCGATGTGGTAGGCCACCGCTTGGTGGGTTAGAGTACGCGCATGACGACGTATGTTGAAGTGACGCGCCACGGCCACGTCAGCACCTTGACGATCAACCGTCCCGACAAGCTCAACGCGCTAAGCCGCGAAGTTCTTTCGGACTTGGGCACCGCCGTGCGGGCCCTCGCAGCCGACCAGGAAGTCCGCGCGGCAGTCATTACGGGAACCGGGAAGGCCTTCGTCGCAGGCGCCGATATCGGCGCGATGAGGAGCATGAGCGAAGCGGAAGGCCGTGAGTTCGGAGAGCTCGGGCACGGGGTGTTCGAGGCCGTAGAGCACCTGCACTGCCCCGTCATCGCTGCGGTCAACGGCTTTGCCCTGGGCGGTGGCTGCGAGCTCGCGCTGGCCTGCGACTTCATCTACGCATCGAGCAAGGCCAAGTTCGGCCAGCCCGAGGTCGGCCTCGGTATCATCCCGGGTTTCGGAGGCACGCAGCGGCTGCCTCGAAGGGTTGGGGCGGCCCTCGCACGCGAGCTGATCTACTCAGGCAAGATGATCGGCGCCGACGATGCACTCCGGATCGGCTTGGCCAATGCGGTGTTCGAGCCGGAGGAGCTGCTGGGGGCGGCGGCGGAGATGGCAGCCGAGATCGCGAGCAAGGGTCCGTTGGCGGTGGCCGCCGCGAAGCGCTTGATTCGGGACGGCGCCGATCTGCCATTGCCTCAGGCAAATCGGTTGGAGCTCGCTGCGTTCACCGAGGCGTTTGCGACGGAAGATCAGAGCGAGGGCATGGGCGCTTTTTTGGAGAAGAGGCCGCCGACCTTCACGGGCGCGTAGGTCGTCGATCAGTGATGCGCGAATGCCTTTTCCACACTCGGTCGGGTCACTCGAACCTTTTCGGCGCATAACTCGATCGCCTCGACGGCTCCATCGAGGTTGCGTGGTCCGCCTGTCAGCTCCGCCACCCTTGGTGTGAAGAAGTGTCGAACGTCCGCTGCGGCCTCATCGCTACAAAACGACGCAGCGTACCATGGCATGCCTCCGACTTGCGAGCTGCCGTATCGGACCGACAGCGCATCGAAGTTCACCGTGAGCCATTGCCAAGCTCGCTCGCGCGTTCGCGGGTTGCGAAATTGCGGGCCCAGCAACTGGCCGATCTCGCCGACTCGAACTCGCGGATCGAGCGCGAGGCCCAGGGCGCGTTCAGAGAGCTTCGCCTGTTCGGCGTGTCCAAGGGCCGACAGGAACTGGTTGCGTGCGGTGGCGTCGGTGCTCGTTTGCAATGCACCGATGAGCTGCTCGAAAAACGCGTCGCCGTTCTCTTGAACCGCAGTAGCGAGCGCGAGCCCGGCGAGCTGTGCATCGACAGTCTTCGGCGTTGCTCTGGTTCGATGCCCGATGTAGGCCCTACCGAGGCGCGCTGCATGAGTCCGAGCCTCTTTGTCGCGAACGTCCATGAGCATGAATCGGATGACCGCTTCGCGAAGAAGCTTCGAGTCGCTGGAATCACTGCCTCGGGCGCGCCAACCGAGTCGCCTGTAGAGGGCGCGATAGAGGTCGCGGGCGTACGATCTGACGCTGCTTCGAAGCTTTGGCGGCGCGGCGTCGAGCATCATGAAGCGAAGGGGGTTCATCGGTGCCTCCGCCACCTGCCTCATCGGGCTGCCCACGAAGACCGGGAACCAGGGAAGCAGAGCATCGGCATCGATGTCGCCCCGGTCGAAGGCAGCTTCCACGCTGTCCGCGACCGCCATCCGCCCCCGATCCGAAAGCTCCCCGAAGCCCCTCGTCCGTAGGTTCGTCCAATCTTCGGGAGACATCGAGAAGCGAAAATAGCCCGCGCCATCGTCGTTGGGCATCCACCAGGTCGGGCAACCGGGAAGCGAGAGGTGATTGTCCGCCTCGGTTAGCAACGCACAGCTCGTCCCCGCGCTGTGACGGACGCAGATCGGGATCTGCCAGATGCGGTTGGCCTCGCCGTGCGAACCGATCGGGAGATAGCGCTCTTGTGAGAGCTGCAATCCCCGGGCACGATCCTCACAGGACCGCTCCGCACGGCCTGTCACCAGAGGAACGCCGGGCTGAGTCAGAAACGAAACAAAGGGGGGAGTCACGTCGATATCACTAGCCTCCTCGAGGGCGGCGAGCAGGTCATCGGACGTCGCGGTGCTGCCCTCGTGCTCGCGGACGTAGCGCCGAATGCCCTCGCGGAACGCGTCAGCGCCCATCCATCGCTCGAACATCGTGAGGACTCCACCGCCCTTTTCGTATGTGATCGCGTCAAAGGCGTTCCGGATGTCGTGGTTGCTTTGGATCGGTTGGCGAATGCTGCGTGCGCTGGTGAGGGCGTCCAATCGCATCGCGCGTTGCACGGCGGCGAGCTCAGCCAGGTCAGCGCGGTATTCGGGGTGCAGTGTTTGCACCACCTTGTTGCCCATCCAGGTCGCGAAAGCCTCATTGAGCCAGATGTCGTCCCACCAGGGCATCGTCACCAGATTTCCAAACCATTGATGCGCGAGCTCATGCGCCAATACGTATGCAAACGCGCGCCGCTGATCCTCGGTCACGCGCTGCTCGTCGATCAACAAGAGCCATTCGCGAAACGTGATGAGCCCAGCGTTTTCCATCGCGCCCGCTGCGAAGTCGGGGACTGCAACCAGGTCCAGCTTTCGATAGGGGTAGGCGATCCCGAAGTATTCCTCGAGCACGCCGACGAACGCTCCGGTCCGCTCGAGCGCGTATTGAAGACGCGGTCCTTGTCCTTTGGCTGCGATCCCTCGGAGCGGCACGGGGAAGGGCCGCATCGCATTGGCAGGGATCGTCGGGCCGTGGACGACGTCCAAAGGGCCCACCGCCCACGCCACGAGGTACGTGGGGAGCGGCGGGGTCGGAAGGAACGTGATTCGGTGAAGCCCATCGGGGAGATCGATGGTGCGGTGCACCGGGGTGTTTGCCGCAGCGATCTGGTCCGCGGGAACCGTGAGGGTCACGTCGAAGGGAGTCTTGAAGCGTGGCTCGTCGAAGCAAGGAAACGCCAGGCGCGCGCTGATCGACTCGAATTGCGTGAACGCGTACGCATGCCCGTCGGTATCGACGCGGTATAGACCGCGAAGCGGCGTGTCGAAGCCGGCCGCATATTCGATGTGGAGACTGCTCTTTCCTGCAGGCAGCGCTTCTGCAAGCTGCACTCGCACGACACCGTCCGGAGTTTGCTGTTCCCAGCTCGCCTCGATTCGAACGGTCGCATGCGTCGCGTGGATCGAAGTGACGTTCAAGTCCTGGCCGTGCATCCAGATCGTGGCCGAAGGTTCGTCGAGCTCGAGGTCGATCACCGCCGTCCCCGAAAACGTGTCCCGCTCTGGGACGATGGTGAGGCTCAGGCGATAGCCTGTCGGGCGAACGCCCTCGGGCAGCTTGCCCTGCGGAGCTGGTTCCAATGGAGTCTGGGTCTCGATCGGATGCTTCGCGACCCTGCATCCGGCGGCCGCCAGACAGAAGACAGAAACGATGAGCGTGGCATGCGCACGGAATGAGGTCATGAGTGCGGCCTGCGTCCGGGGTCGTGTCCGAGCGCAAACAATCGATCGTAGACCGCCGGGCCCAGAGGATTGTGAGACGTGCGTGGCAAGGCTTGGCCGAGGCATGGCGGCAGGCTGCGAAGCGATCGCGCGAGCTCTCGCATCGACGGGCCGTCTGCATCGACGGAGAGCTTCGACTCCGGACGTCGATTCGCGAACCACCCCGCGGTCGCCGTGAAGAACACGGCCAACGCGGACCCCGCTACGAGCTTTCCGGGATCGTCGGCAGCTACGGTGCCGGCCGCAATGAAAGCGAGTGTCGACGCTGAGATCGCGAGCACCCACCGAGACACGCGCGCCAGCCCGTCACTCGACGCTCCTGCGATCTCGTACCGGACGAGGGTCCGCCAGTCCGGCTCGGGGGCTCGGCCGAAGAGCCCGTCGCTAACCAGCGCAGTCCGGAGCCACGGCAGTGCGGCGGTGTGAGTCAGAAACGGCGTCGGCGCGGGGAGGTGCGCCAGTCGCCAAGACACGCCGTCCACCTCGATTCGTCGAGGAAAGATGGGCCACAGTCGGAGCGTCATGACCAGCCAGGGGCTCACGACGAGCACGCCGAAGACGGAGAAGAGCGCCGCGGCGATGACCTGGCCGGCGGGCAACAGGGCCGTCAGCGCCCCGAGGGCGGCTCGTCCCAATAGCGAGAGGCCCGTGGCCAAGATTGGAAGAGCAGACAGTTGGACGGCGCGCCCGGCCGTTTCCAGGACTGGCATCGCATTGGCTTCCTCGGGTGTGCGGCGCGCCAGGGCCAGGTTGGTCCAAGCGGTCAACGCAGTCAGAGCCGCGAAGAACCAGGCGGCCGCGATCGGCCAGCGCGACGACAGGCTCGGATCGACCGTGAGCGCACCGGCGACTACCGACGCGGGGAGGACGAGCAGAGTCACGACGAGCGTCGCGCGCCGGTAGTTCCCGAGCGCGCGTTCTCGCATCGCAGGGAGCGCGGACGGACCGACGGCGAACAAACCCCGCAAAGCCTTGCAGACCAGCCAGGGGAGAAGCGCGCAGGCACCCAACGCGATCAAGCCGCTCACGCGACCTCCACCATCACCGGGGCATGGTCAGAGGGAGAGGTTCGTGCGCGCTCCTCTCGGTGGACCGCGGCACCGATCGTGCGCTCTGCGAGCTTCTTGGTGCAGAAGATGTGGTCGATGCGCAACCCGTTGCCGCGCTCGAAGCCGCTACCGCGGTAGTCCCACCAGGAAAATACCCCGCCGTTCGGATGAAAGGGGCGCACGGCGTCGTACAGACCGAACGTGGTCAGGCTCCTCAACGCCTCCCTGGCCGCGTCGCATGCGAGCACCGACGAACGCCACTCTTCGGGTTTACCGATGTCGTCATCCTCGGGGGCGACGTTGAAGTCGCCGCAGAGCGCCACTTGGTCGGTTTCGGGGTCGAAGCGATTCACCAGCGTCTGGCGGAGCCGCTCGATCCACCGAAGCTTGTACTCGAATTTGTCCGAGCCTACGTCGCCCCCGTTCGGAAAGTATGCGCTGAGGATCGTGATGCCATCGACTTCGCCGCTGATCAGTCGGGCCTGAGGGTCGTCTTCCCCGTCGTCCAAACCCCGGACGACGTTGGAGATGGACCGCCGGCTGAGGATCGCCACGCCGTTGTAGGTCTTCTGCCCGAAAACAGCGGCCTCGTACCCACAGTCCCGGACTTCATCGTACGGGAAATCCGCCTCCGTGACCTTCAACTCCTGCAGACACAGCACATCCGGCCGCGCTGCGTCGAGCCAATCGACCACATGCTGCCCGCGGGCCCGGATCGAGTTCACGTTCCACGTGGCGACCTTCATCGCAGTATGAAGTAGCATGGAATCATGACGAAGAAGCGAATCGAAACCAGGCGTGCTCCCGCTGCGATCGGCCCGTATAGTCAGGCCGTCGCGGTCGGACGATGGGTCTACTGCTCGGGACAAGTCGCGCTGGACCCCGGCCAGGGCGCTCTGGTGGGCGACGGGGATATCGAAGCTGAGACAGAGCAGGTCTTACGGAATCTGGACGCCGTCCTCCGGGAAGCCGGAGCCGGTCGAGAGGACGTCGTGAAAGCCACCGTGTACCTGACGAATATGGATGAATTCTCGAAAATGAATCAGGTTTATGCCGCGTTCTTCGAGGGGGTCGTTCCGCCCGCCCGCGCGACCGTTCAGGTCGCGGCCCTGCCACGCGGGGCGAAGGTCGAAATCGATTTCATCGCTCGAGTCGAACGCTAGGCGCCGAAAGGGTCGCGCAGGTCCGCGGTGTCCTCGCGATCGGGCCCCACGCTCACGACCCCCACCCGACAGCCGACCTCCTGCTCGATCCGCCCGAGGTACCGCTGCGCAGCCGGCGGCAGGTCCGAGCGTGTGCGACAGGAGGCGAGATCCTCATTCCAGCCTTCGAGGGTCTCGTAGATGGGCTCAACGAGGTCGATGCCTTGGTACGGTGGGTAGGTGAGACGAGTCCCGTCGAGCTCGTAGGCCACACAGACCTCGAGTGCGGGCATGGCGGTGAGCACGTCGAGCTTGGTGATCGCCAGCTCATCGAGTCCATTGACGGCCACTGCGTGCCGGAGCGCGACGAGATCGAGCCAACCGCAACGCCTCGGCCGTCCGGTGGTGGAGCCATATTCGGCGCCCGCATCGCGGAGCCGTTGGCCGGTCGCGTCATGGAGCTCGGTGGGAAAGGGCCCACCGCCGACTCGGGTCGTATACGCCTTGGCGATCCCGATGGCCCTGCGAATGTGCGTGGGTCCGATGCCTGCGCCGGCACAGGCGCCTCCCGCGACGGCGCTCGAGCTGGTGACGAATGGGTAGGTCCCATTGTCGATGTCGAGCATCGTGCCTTGCGCGCCTTCAAGCAGGATCTTTTCATTTCCTCGTATCGAGCTTCGAACGATAGCGGCGGCATCGCCGATGTACGCCCTGAGCGCTTCGCCCAGCTCGAGATACTGCTTGGTGATCTCATCGGCGTCTGGAAGCGTGCCACCCAGATCCACCGCGACAGGGCGCCAGCATTCGAGGTTTGCATCTAGCAGTCGGCGCAAACGATCCGCATCGAGCAGGTCGCCCATGCGAACGCCGCGCCGCGCGACTTTGTCCTCGTAGCACGGGCCGATTCCGCGTTTGGTCGTTCCGATGGCCTCGTTCGACTTCTTTTCGCGAAGCGCGTCGATCAGCTTGTGTTGCGGGAGCACGACGTGTGCGCGCTGACTGACCAGGAGTCGGCCTAGCGTCGAGACGCCGCGATCGCTCAGCGTCTCGATCTCCTTCAGAAAAACGGCGGGGTCGATGACGGTGCCTTGGCCGACGACGCACCTGGTTGGTTCGTGCAGGATGCCGGACGGAATCAGATGGAGGACCAGCTTCTCGCCACCGACGACAAGCGTGTGGCCCGCATTCGCGCCGCCTGCGTATCGAACGACCAGATCAGCGTAAGGAGTATACAGGTCGACGACCTTGCCCTTGCCCTCGTCGCCCCATTGGGCGCCCACGACCACCAATGCACTCATGATTCGTTCCCGATTCGGGCCCAGGCGAACGACTCGTCGTCCGGCTCCCCTTGGAGCGTCCGGGAACGGCCATCCCGTAGGCGCGTAAGACGCGCACTCTGCCCATGCTGCCAGATCAAGAGGTCGTAGTCCCATGCTTTGGCATACTGCTTGGCTTCGTGTTCGGTCTTGGTCGACAGCACCGCCACACGGGCCCCAAGCTTCCGCCAGCGTTCCGCAGTTGCGCGGCGACGTGCGTAGCTGCCTCCGGCGACCACGACGCGAAGAGGCAGGTCCGCTCGCAGGGAAATCCCTGCCTCTGAAAGCGCCCATGCCACGTTGTCGACCTCGAACGCGAAGCCAGTGGCCGGCGCCGGCGCGTCGTAGCGTCCCAAGAGGTCGTCGTAGCGTCCCCCCATCCCCAACGGCTCGCCGGGTCCGCCGGCCAGAAGGGTCATGCTCACGCCTGTGTAATAGCTGTGGCGACGCAAATCGCTGAGGTCGATGGCGATTCGGGCGCCGAGGCCGGCCGCCTCGAGGCGCTCGACGACACGCTCGAGCTCGTCCACCGCACGTTTCGCCGCTGAATTCCGCAAGCGGCGGCGAGCGTCCCCGATCACCGAACGGTCACCGTAAAGGTCACAGAGCATCAGCAGCCGTCTGCGCTCCGCCGCTGCGACACCAGAATCCTTCAGCAACTTTTCGAGGTTGGTCGCGTCCTTCGCGGCGAGCGTTTCGACCACAGTGAGCCGCACGCGTTCGGGCACGTGCTCCAGTACCTCGGTGCCGATCTTCACCTGCGCGAGCTCGACCAAGAAGTCGCGCAGCCCTACGCGCTCGCAAGCGCGGACGGCGACTTCGATCACCTCTGCATCTGCCTCGGGACCCTGCATCCCAATGCACTCGATTCCGCATTGCAGGACCTGACGTTGCTTGCGAGCGCGTCCGCGGCGCCGCCGCACGATGGTCCCCTCGTAGCAAAGACGCCACGGCGCCGGACGGTCTTGAAGTCGGGTCGCGACGATCCGGGCGATCTGCGGCGTGATGTCGGGGCGTATGACCGCGACTTCACCAGACTCGGGTTCGACGAATCGAACGAGGTCGCGGCGGTCGACTGTACCGAGTCCCCGTTCGATGACTTCCGCATACTCGATCGGGGGCGTGGTCACGCGCTGATAGCCGTGGAGATCGAAGGTCTCCATCAGCCGCTGCCACAGAAGTGTCCGCGTCATGGACGCTGGCGGTAGCAGGTCACGCATCCCACCCGGTGGTGCCAGGGGCAGACCCGGAGTCGAGCTTCCGAGTCGTCCCGGGCTCCGGGCTCGTCGCTTTCGCGCCGAAGGGGGCATCTCAGAGCCTCAGCGTTTGCACACTGCTGACGTGTTCGATGCTGCGCAGCTCGTCGAGAGCGTCGCCGCCAACCGTCGAGTCGACGTTCCAGAGCGCCAATGCCTGGCCCCTCTTTTCATCGAGCCCTACTTGAAGTCGCGAGACGTTGATCCCTCGCTTGCCGAGCAATGTGCCGACCGATCCGATGACGCCGGGTCGGTCCTGATTGCGCATGACGATGATCGAACCTTCCATGACTGCATCGATCTCGTAGCCTTCCAGGCCTACGAGCCGCGGCTCTCCCTTCCGGCCAGGTGTTCCCGTCGCCGTGTGGATGCCCTTCTCGCCCGTGACGGTTACGCGGATGGTGGCGGCGTACCGGTCGCTCGGTTCTTTGACTTCGGCGAGCCGAATGCCGCGCTCCTGCGCCTCGTATGGCGCGCTGATCGGGTTCACTGGCTCTTCGAGGTGTTGCTCGAGGAAGCCGGCCAGCGCCGCGCGGGCGATCGGCGTGACGCCGAGCTCGCCGGCCTCGCCGGTGCAGGTCACCCTCAGCTCGCGTACGTCGATCGGATCGAGCTGTCCGATCAGGCTGCCCAGCAACTTGGCGACGTCCAGGTACGGAGTGAGACGCTCTGCGATCTCCTTGGGAAGCGCGGGCACGTTGACCGCGTTCTTCACGATGCCGAGCTGGAGGTAGCCGAC
>JBAVOF010000142.1:0-1889 GCA_049691835.1 Polyangiales bacterium | reverse complement strand
TCGAGTTCGATTCGAGATCGCCGAGAACGATCTCGCGTCGTACCGCCGCGCTACCGATTTCTTGAACGTGGGCGGTTTCGATGTCCTGTGCCTCCAACATGAGTACGGCATCTTCGGGGGCAAGGCGGGCAGCCATGTCCTCGCGCTCCTCAGCGAGGTGCGAATGCCCATCGTGACGACGCTACACACCATCCTCAGCGAGCCAACAGGGGAACAGCGCCGCGTGATGGACGAGATCACGCGGCTATCGAGCCGTTTGATCGTGATGAGTCACTGCGGCGGCGAGCTCTTGCGCCAAGTGCACGGGGTACCAGCCGACAAGATCGACCTCATCCCTCACGGGATTCCCAGTTTGCCGAGCAGTGAAGCCAGCAAGAAGCGCCTGGGGGTCGAGGGGTTGTCGCTGATTCTCACCTTTGGCCTCCTGTCTCCAGACAAAGGGATCGAATACGTCATCGATGCCCTCCCCGCCGTCGTCGCGCGCCACCCGACCGCGACCTATCTGGTCGTCGGCGCCACACACCCACACGTGAGGGAGTGGCACGGGGAGGCGTACCGGCGCGGCCTCGAGCTTCGCGCCCACAAGCTCGGCGTGGAGGCGCATGTCGTCTTTCACGATCGCTTCGTGAGCGCGTCCGAGCTCGCCGAGTTCTTGGCGGCAGCGGACATCTACATCACTCCGTACCTGAACCCCGAGCAGATCACCTCAGGAACGCTGGCGTACGCGGTCGGGACCGGAAAGGCCGTCATCTCGACCCCTTATCGATATGCGCGCGAGCTCTTGGCCGACGGCCGTGGTGTCCTCGTCCCGTGGCGAGACTCAACGGCAATAAGCGCGGCGCTCGATGCGCTGCTCGGCGATCCCGCCCAGCTTCGCGCGCTCGGCGCACGCGCGGCCGAATACGGTCGCGACATGGTCTGGCCGTCCGTTGCGCGGCAATACGTCACGAGCTTCGAGTGCGCTCATCAGGAAAGCGCGACCTTGCGCCGTTCGTTCATCGCGTCGAGAACAGTCACGAGACGCCTGATCGACCTGCCCGAGATCAATCTCCAGCACCTGCGCGCGCTGACGGATGACACGGGTATACTCCAGCATGCTCTCTTCTCCGTTCCACGCTACGACGACGGGTACTGCCTCGACGACAACGCACGCGCCCTACTCTTGACGACCTTGATCGAGGATGCGGGCACCGACGACCGGTCGACCACTCGCGCTCTGTCGTCCCGCTATCTCGCGTTCGTGAGTCATGCGTTCAACCAGGACTCGCGCCGGTTCCGAAACTTCATGGCCTATTCCCGGGAGTGGGTCGAGGAGCGCGGGAGTGAGGACAGTCACGGTCGTGCTCTCTGGGCGCTTGGCGCCGTGGTGGGTCGCTCTCGCGAACCTGGGCGTAAGAGCCTCGGCAGCGAGCTGTTTCACGCTGCGCTGCCGGGGGTCGAAGAGCTCGAGAGCTCCAGGGCTTGGGCTTTCGCGCTCCTTGGTATCCACGAATATCTGCGCGCGTTTCGAGGAGAGAGTGCGATCGAGGTGTTTCAAAAGCAGCTATCCGGCCGGCTCTTGTCGAGATTTCAGACCAACGGTGATGAGGGCTGGCCGTGGTGCGAAGACGTCATCGCATACGACAACGCGCGCCTTCCGCAGGCCCTGATCGTCTCGGGCGATCAGTTGGGTGATCGAGAAATGGTCGCGGCCGGACTCGAGTCCCTTCGATGGCTCAACGAGATCCAGCGCTCGGACGAGGGCTACTTCGCACCAGTCGGCTCGAACGGGTTCTACCCGCGACATGCGGAAAGGGCCCGCTTCGACCAGCAACCCCTCGAGGCCTGCGCCACGGTTTCCGCATGCCTCGACGCGTGGCGCGTCTCCGGCGACGAGGAATGGCCGCGGG
>JBAVOF010000141.1:0-16710 GCA_049691835.1 Polyangiales bacterium | reverse complement strand
ATTCATGGCGAAACCTGGGCTCGTCGGCCAACTCGTTGCGCGGGTCCAGCGCGACCAGCCCGCGCTCGACGAGGAGCTCGGCGCAACGCTCCACCGCGCGTACCAACGCCTTTGCCCGCGCCCCGCGACGAATCGAAGAGGCCAGCTCATCGGCGATCTCACGCCAGTCTTCGGGGTCGACGCGCTCGTCGATGCCCGCGTCGCGCAGGACCAGAACCCGATGCTCGAACAGAGCGACGAAGATGAGAATACCGGTGCGGCCGGCAGTCGCGAAGACCTCTTCCTCGAGGAACGCCCGGGCCGCGCGGCCTTCGACACGACTGCTGAGCGCCCGATCGTCGATCAATCGGCGTGCGGCGGAATCGGAGCGACTTGCGAGGTAGCCGAGCACGAAACCGATCTGCAGTCCGATGAGAAGCCACAGGTACCCAGACTCCCCCCAGCCTCCGAATCGCCAATCTCCCGCGGCGGCGCACATCACGCCCACCGCACCGCCGATCAGCGTTGACTTCCACGTCACTTCGGGATGCGGGTCACAGCGCTCGGTCACGTAGACCACGAGCTCCGCGGAAGTCCGGCGCTCGGCATCGGCGGTCGCCGCCCGGATCGCGCTCCTGTCCGCGTCGGAGAAGAAAGTTTCGATCCGCCGGGGCACGGCGAGAGTTAGAAGTCGACCTTTGGAGGCTCTTCCGCCCCCGGAGTCGATTTGAAGTAGGGCTTGTCGGCAAAGCCCATGATGTTCGCGAGAAGAACCGTCGGAAAACGACGACGTGTCTTGTTGTATGCCAGCGTCGCATCATTGAAGCGTTTTCGCTCCACGGCAATTCGGTTCTCGGTGCCCTCGAGTTGCGCCTGCAGGTCTCGGAACGCCTCGGTGGCTTTGAGCTCCGGGTAGCGCTCCACCACTACGAGCAACCTCGAAAGCGCGGACGATAGCTGTGACTGAGCCGCGTCGAACTGCGCGAGTTGCTCGGCGTCGGGCGCCGTCTCGAACTTGACCTGTCCGACCTTGGCGCGCGCTTCGACCACCTGCGTCAACGTCTCCTGTTCGAATTCCTTGGCGCCCTTGACCGTTGCCACGAGATTCGGGATGAGGTCGGCGCGTCGCTGGTACACGTTCTCGACCTGACTCCAGGCGTTGTCGATACCCTCGTCGAGCTCGACCAGGCGGTTGTAGCTGCCCACCCCGGTCGCAACCAGACCCAGAGCGATCAGCAAGATCACCCCCCCTCCGATCAACCCCTTACTCATGGCCTCTCCTTCATCCGCAAGTGGCGCGAGAATGCGCGCAGACCCTGGATCCGGTCAAGCCCCTGCGCTTCATACATCGATTCGATCGCCACGACGCGGGGTACGAACGCTAGGAAAGCCGCGCTCTTCGAGAAGCGTCTTCAAAGTCTCCCTCGGCTTGTCCTCGCCATGGACCAGAGCGACCTGCCGCAGCGGCCCGGCACGGCGGACCGCCTCCGCATAGTCCAGGAGGTCATTCTGATCGGCGTGCGCACTGAACCCGTTGAGAACTGCGACCTCCGCGTGGCGTTCTCGTTCGACTCCAAAGATACGCACCCGCGTCTGCAGCTCCACGAGTCGACGCCCCAGCGTGTGTTGAGCCTGAAAGCCGACGATGAGCACGGTGTTCTTTCGGTTTTCGATGGCGGCGACCAGATGGTGAACGACCCGTCCGAACTCGCACATCCCACTCGCGGAAATCACGATGCAAGGCTCGTCGTTCCGATCGATGGCCTTGGAATCCTCCACGGAAGAGACGTAGCGCAAGCCCTCGAAGTCGAACGGGGAATCACCTTCCATCAGGAGCCTTCGCGCTTCCTCATCGAAGCAGTCTGGATGGATTCGGAACACGTCGGTGAGCTTCACGGTCAGGGGGGAGTCCACGTACACGGGAACCTCGGGAAGCCGACCCTGCGCTCGGAGATGCTTCAGTGCGTAGATGATCTCCTGTGCCCGCTCCAACGCAAACGACGGCACGATCACCTTGCCGCCTCGCTCGACGGTTCGCCTGACGACTTCGTGGAGCTCGTCTTCCATCCGTTCGATTGGGTCGTGGTTCCGATCCCCATAGGTGCTCTCCATGACGAGGCAGGAGGCCCCCGGAGGAATCTCTGGGTCTCGTAGAAGCGGCATGTGACGCCGTCCGAGGTCTCCGGAGAACACGAGACGCCGCTGCTCGCCGATCACGTCGACGTCGAGTGCGACCATCGCGCTACCGAGCACGTGTCCCGCGTCGTAGTAAGTCAGCACCACGCCCTCGGCGATGCGCTGCGGCCTGTGGTAGGGGATGCCGACCATGAGCTCCAGCGTTCCGATGACGTCCTTCTGGTCGTATAAGGGTTCGACGTGTTTCATGTCGGCCCCGTTCTTCTCGATCCTTCGATTGATGTACTCAGCGTCCTGAGACTGAATCTCCGCGGAGTCCTCCAACATGGCCGCGCATAGATCACGGGTGGCCGGTGTGCAGTAGATCGGTCCGCGAAAGCCCTGCCGGTATAGGCGAGGGAGGGCGCCCGAGTGATCGATATGCGCATGGGAGAGGACCACCAGGTCAATGTCTCGCGCGCGAACGCCCAGGTCGCGGTTGCGCTCGATCGTCTCAGACCTTCGCCCCTGGAAGAGACCGCAATCGAGCAGCATGCTGGCGTTCTCGGTACGGACCACGTGGCGTGAGCCAGTGACGTCTCCCCCGACGGCGCCGACGAACTCAACTTGCACGCAAGACCAGCCTCATTCGATCGCCGATGAACTCCCGAACGATCGGGTCGTCTGATTCGAGGAACGTTCCCGGGGCACCCGTGGTCACGACCGTGCCGTCGTGGATCAGAGCCAGCCGATCGCTGATCGCAAACGCTGCCTTGAGGTTGTGGGTCACCACGACCGAGGTGACCTTCAACTTCTCCTGTAGTCCGAGCAGCAATCGGTTTACCCGGGTGACATTGATGGGGTCGAGCCCCTCGGCGGGTTCGTCGTAAAACACCACTTGCGGGCGGACCGCGACGGCACGGGCCAATGCGACGCGCTTACGCATGCCTCCCGACAGATCCGACGGCGACATCGACTCGATGCCAGGCAAACCGACGAGCCCCAGCGTTTCGGCAACTCGGTCCGCGATCTCTTCTTCGGCCATCGTCGTCTGCTCTCGCAATGCATATGCGACGTTCTCGTACACGTCGAGGGAATCGAAGAGCGCCGATTCCTGAAACAGCATACCGATCTGGCGGCGGGTTTCCATCCATTCGCGTTCCGTCTGGTCGGTCACCACGTCCCCTTCGAAACGAATGGTGCCCCCGTCGACCTCGATGAGGCCCATCATCGCCTTGAGCAAGATGCTCTTGCCGGAACCCGATTCACCGATGATCGTGAGGACCTCACCGTCGATGATGTCGAGATCGAGCCCGTTCAGGACTATCTGCCTACCAAAGGCCTTTTGCAGGCCACGTACCTCGAACAACGCCATGAGGTTGCAAACTCAGCCCTTGGCTGCCCAGGAATTGCAGTATCCACCCGGATGAATCGGACCCTTCACCAGCGTGCATTGCCCGCATTCGTTCTCTTTTCTCGCTTTGTAGAAGGCGCAGCTCGAACAGCTCTTCTCTTCACCGTGGGGCGAGACGTCTCGGTACTCGAGCGCGGACCGCAGCTCCATATCGGCTTCACTGAGACCAGTCAGGTCCTCGCAGTGAAACTCCGGTTTGGTGCAGGCGTTGAGCAGGATCGGCGCCGAGCCGATCGCCGCCAGGCAAACGGTATGCCCGAGCAATTCCCGTCTCGATAGGTGGCTGTTCCTCATCCCGTTCGCTCCTGGCGAGAGGTTAGCACGGACCCGCGCCGATCAGCGAACGGCGTTCATGACGCCGAGGAACTCTTCACTCTCGACCATGCCGGTGATGCGTGCCGCCTCGGTACCGTCGCTGTGGTGGAGCACCACCAGAGGCAGTCCCGGTTGCTCGTAGGCCTTTAGCAGCGCCCATTTTTCGTCTGTTGCCTTATCGGTGCTCAGATCGACCCGCACGGCAACGAAGCGTCGGGCCTCCGCGACGATCCGCGGGTCGCTCAAGACCTCCCTGTCGAGCTCCTGACACGCTCCGCACCAGTCGGCTCCGAAGTCGACCAACATCGGACGAGCTTCGGCTAGTGCTCTCGCTTTGCTAGCCGGGAAGCTCTCCGCCCAGATGATGTGTGTTCCAGGCGGTAGCGCTTCCGCCCAGCCCACGATACCGAGAAGCCCCGCGACACAGGTGGCGACCCCGATGGTCTTTCGCAGACGCGCGCCCCAGGCATTGGCCTTGAACGACAGATGAATCGCGCCCAGGACGATCCCGCTCAGCAATAGGCCAATGCCGCCTATCAACCAAACCTCGTCACGGACCGGCGGGCGCGGGTAGGGCAACACACCGCGCAAGTAGTAGAGCGCGAGCGCGAGCATGGCGATGCCGAACGCGCTCTTCGTCCACTCGACCCATCGCCCTGACTTCGGCAAAGTGATGGCGAACGTTCCGACGAACCAGAACAAGACGCCGATCCCGATGGCATAGACGAACAACGCAAGCGCACCGAACGCGACATTTCCCGTCGTGGCCACCCAGGTCAGCAGCACGGCCAGAACCGGGCCTGTGCAAGGAGCGGCGATGAGCCCGTTCACGAAGCCGAGGACGAATGCGCCCCGCATGCCAAACCCGCCCGCCTCTGCGAGCCGATTCTGCAATGCCGAGGGCAGCGCGAGGTCGAACAGCCCAAACATGCTGGCCGCCATCACGCCAAACAGGGCTGCCAACGCTCCCACGACCCAAGGGCTTGCCAGCGCGCTTCCGAATGCGTTTCCCGTTACTGCGGAAATCACTCCAAGCGGGGTGAACAGCACCGCGATGCCCAACACGAACGCGGTGGATAGCAGGGCTGAGCGTGCGCGTGTTTCGGCTTGCCGCGCCCCAAACACACTCACCGTGATCGCGATCATCGGGTACACGCAGGGAGTCAACGAGGTGGCCAACCCGGCAACGAAGATCAGGCCCAGTGCCCCGGCGTAGCTGCCGTCCTGCAGCGCGCCCGCAAACGGGGCCGTGAGCTCGCTCAACGTATCGGCGGACGCGTGTGCCTCGGCCACCAAAGCCCCGCCAAACGCGACCAAACCGCCTCCTGCGCGCATGCGCATCTCCCTACTATGGTGCTCGATTGGTTGACCGTCCACGAACGGGGGACGTAGCCTTTCGTCGAGGAACGCTTTGCCGCTACTTTTCCTGCTGCTCATCGCGATCGCTACGGGGGCTCTGTCGGCCCACGCGGGCCGTGACGAGCTCCGGCACAGCGCAGATCCCATCTGGCGCATGGATGTGTTCCTCGCCTATGCGCTCTTTGTGGGGCTCATGCTCCTACCCACCCTCATTTATTTCTATGCATTTCACGGCGATTGGTTTCTCCTCTACTGGGTGGACACCCAGCGCGCCGCCTGGTTTTGGGGATTCCTGGCGATCTTGCTGCTGCTCTGTGCCGCGTCTCTGGGCTTTGCGCTCGGGGCCGCTCTCTGCAGAGCTTCACGTGACACAGCTGCGCGCCGGAGCGCGGTAGGCGCCTTCGTCCTGGCGCTTGCGGTTTGGCCGCTCGGGTGGGCTCGGATCTCCGTCGTCGGATCGTATCGGCAGTTCACCCGTGGCTATGGGTTGGTCCGGTTCTTGGCAAGTCCGGCGTTCTATTCGGGGCTGGCAATGCTGGTCATCATCGGCGTTTCACTCTTGTGGATCGTATATCGAATCGAGAAGCACACGCAACAGAGCGTCTGACGCATCCGTTGGGTCAGCGAGGGGAGAGCATGCCCATGTGCTCGCGCAAGTGCATGGCCGCAGGGGATGCCCAGAACTTCAGAGCGTCGATGAAGATCGGATGCTTGTCGAACGTCTCGCCCTCCGCCTCTCGATCGGGAGCGATTCGGCTTCGCACGTCTTGGACCAGAGGATCGAGGTCGTCACAGAGCAGCAGGGCGACCCGGATGGCCGTTCGATTGGCGGCGTTGACCCATCGGTCGAACTTCACTCTCTCGGCTTGCGCGTAGGCCAGCGCAGCGTCGCGCACGAGCTTGCGGTCGCGCCGCGGAATCGCTCGCTGGAGCCTTCTGGTTTGCTCATCGAGGAACTCTTCGCTGGTCAGTCCTACCCCGAAGTCCGGTTTCACGATTCGCGCGGCAGACGCCAGGAGAACGTCTAGCTCCCTCGGTGTGAGCTTCTCGATGGGGTGATACCCGCGGGCGATCTGCGTCATCGGTTGCGCCAACAAGAACGCCTGCGTGCAGGCGTTCTTCTCCATGATCGTCGCGGGGGCCAACACAGCGGGGTGTACGCCGAACTCGATCGTGATGCCCCGGTTTCGGACGCGATGCAGAAACAGATCGAAGTTGCGGATGTCGAGCGCCGCGGCGATGCGATCGGCGATCTCGCGAAGTGGGTGGTTTGCCTCGGTCGCGAGCCGGTCCCGGGTTGCGAGGCCGTAACTGTCCAGGTCTGGGGGGTAGAGCTTCGCGAGCGCGGGACTCAGTGCAGCCAGGAGCGCGCCGGCAGCGGCGTCCTCCGCGCGAGGCGTTCCCAGCTTGTCGACGACCGTGCCTCGGAGCGACCTGGGCCGAACCCGGCCGGGTTTTGGTTCAGACAACGCGACCCGTTCGCGATCCTCCGAATCGTCCACGCCCAACGCGAGAAGCGGCAGCGCGGCAATTCGCGCCTCCCGCGATCGGCCCTCGGTTTGATAGGTGATGGCGAGCTCGCGCCAGATCTCCGGACGCAATGGTTCCTGCGCGAGGACCGCCTGGAGCTGTTGGACAGCGGCAGCGTGCTCACCGCGTGCGCGCAGCCGTACCGCGAGCTCACGTCGAAGGTCGGCATTGGCGGCACCCTCTTCGAGGCCGGCTCGAAGCGCCGCGATGGCCGCGTGCTCGTCCCGGCAATGGTCCGACAGGATTCGCGCGACCTCGAGCGCGGTCCCTACGCGGCCGGCGGCTCCGCTCGCTTGATGACCACCCAACGCGTCCGCATAGGCGCGCCAGTCCTCGGGCGTCTCGCAAAGCTCCTCCAGCGTGCGGGCGGCATCGCTGCCCGGCCCGTTGAGGATGACCGCGTGCTGAAGCGCGGTCTTGGCTTTCGCTCCGTCGCCTGCGGCATGCTCCAGCTGACCCAGTCGAGCGAGCGCCTCCCCTCGCTGGGGATCGTCACTCACGTCGAGCAAGCGGCGCGCGACTTCCAGCGCCTCGGGCAGGTGCCCGAGCGCTTCATGCGCGAGAGACAGCTCCTGCAGGGCTGCCGGATCAGCGGGTTCGGCTGCCAGAGCCGCCTCGACATGACGTAGCCCCCTCTCAGGCATGCCCAATCGTTCCCGATACAGGCGGGCCAGGTCGAGCAGAACCCGTCGCAACCGGTGGTTTTCGGGTGCGGCGGCCAGGAGCTGTTCCATCGTCGCGGCGGCCTCGTGCCACGACTCGGTCGCCTGGAAGTGCGCCGCCAAGCGTTCCAGCGCATCGAGCTGGCGGGGCTGCACCTTCAAGACGCGTTGCAGCGTTCGAATCGCTGCCGGCAGTTCACCGATCTCGTCGCTCTGAATACGGGCCACCGCAAGCCACAAGGCGCTCGACCGCTCGACGGAGCGCGCCGCCGAAGCCGCCTGCGAAAGTTTATCTACGAGGGTCGACCAGCTCGCATCGATCGTGAGCACGTCGGTCAGCCCGTTGGCAGCTTCAGCCGAATCCGGCCAAAGGTCGAGTGCCCGCTCGAAGTCCCGCCGCGCGCCATCGTGGTCTCCGATGCGCTCCAGGCGCACCAGCGCGCTCTGCACGAAGAGCTCGGACGACGTTTTCGCATCGCGTTCCAACTCCGCTTCCCGCCGGAGCGCGTCGACGAGCGCTGCGGGGTCATCAGTTTCTTGTGCAACCCGTGTGAGGCCCCGAGCGGCACCGATGTGAAACGGATCTGCAACCGCAGCCGCGCGGAAGTGCTCGATCGCCGCGGCGTCTGATTCGCCCTCGACGAGCTCGGCCAACCGCGCCCTATGTGCTGCAGCCACCGTCGGATCATGGGCCGACCGGGCCACTTGTGTGTCGATTTCGCGCAGGAGCTCCAGGTCTTGGTGACTAGCCGCAAGCCGTTCGAGCTCGAGGAGTGCCCCCAAGTCCGTCGGGGCGATTTCCAACACGCGTCGATAGGCTGCCACGACGTCTCCGTACTCTCCGAGCCCCTGATTTTCGAGCAATCGCGCGAGCTCATAGAGAGCAGCAATCCGACCTGCCGGGTCTGCCAGCACCTCGGCCTGTCTTGCGTACACCGCACATAGAGACTCCCAGGCACCAACCTGCCGATGCAGTTGCTCCAGTGCCAGAAGTGCCCCGAGATGGTTCGGGTCGAGTCCAAGCACCTCTTCCCAAGCCTGAATCGCTTGCCGGTGCTTGTCCTGTCGCTCTAGCACGTGTGCCTTGCGCGCAAACAAGGCGATGCGCTGCGTCCGCTCGTTGGTGACCTTCAGCTCGCGGTCCAGGTCGGCAAGCAAATGAGTCCAGTCCTGTTCCTCCGCTCGCACTCGTCCAAGTGCATCGATGGCTGGTCGATAGCTCGCGTCCGCCGCGATCGCTGCCTCGTACGATGCCACCGCCTTGACCCGATCATCGAGGTGCTCTTCGTACACCTGCCCGAGCAAGAACGCGGCCTGGGCGCGGATCGGGGCCGTAGACGAGTTGCGGAGTTGGAGCTCCAGCACATCGACCAGTTCCTCCCAGTTGCCCCGTTCTCGCAATTGGCGGGCCAATTCTTGAAGTGACGGCGCGTGTGCCGGGTCGATCTTGATCGCCTCGCGATGATAGCGAAGGGCGTCTTCGTCACTTCCTAATCGGTCGCGCGAAATCTCGGCCATCTTTTGCAGCAGGGCCACGCGCCGGCTCTTGCCCGAGGTCAGTCTCAGCTCTTGCCCGAAGACGTCGAGCAGATCATTCCAGCGGCCGGCTGCGTAGTAGAGGCGGCCAAGGCTCGAGAGAGTCGGGACGTGTCGGGGGTCCTTCTCGAGCGCCCGCCGATACCTAGCGATCGCCTCATCTCGGTCACCCAACTGCTCGTCCAGCACTTCTCCGGCCCGGTGCAGCAGCGCCACCAGCCGGTCTCGTTCGACCGTCAGTCCGATTTCGTACTCGAGGGCATCGAGAAGCTCACGCGGTCGCTGAGCTCGCGCGGCGGATCGCTGCCAGGCATGAACCGCCGCTAGGTGCGCCGAATCCTGCTGCAAGACCCGTTTGTACGTCTGCGCCGCGAGCGCATGCTCCCCCAACACGTCTTCGTAGATCTGGGCGATCTTGAGGAGGTACGACACGGCCCGGGTCCCGGTCGCCCGATCCAATGCGTTTTCGTAAAGCTGAATCAGCTCTTTGGGCTTGTGTACGTCTGCGAGTAGTCGCGACAGCGCCTTGAACGCTGTCGGATGGTCGGGCGTCGCGTTGAGCGCGCGCTGGTAGTGCTCGATGGCTTCGTCGACAGCGTCCAGCTTCGTCTCGTAGATCTCGGCGGCGCGCGCATGGGAATCGGCTCGGCGCAGCGCATCGGTAGTGTACCGCGCCTCTTGAAGACACATCTCGATGAGCTTCGGCCAAGCGCCACGAACCCGGTAGAGCGGACTCAGCGCTTGCAGGCTCGACACTGAGGTGGGGTCCAGAGCGACTGCCCGCTCATGCCACGCGATCGCTTGATCCACGTCGCGCAGCTCCTCTTCGTAAAGGCGCGCGATGCGCTGGGTGAAGGCGAGCTTCTCTGTTTCGTTTCCACTTGCTTCGGTGAGCGTTTCCAGCGTCTCGACCAGCGCCTGCAGCCGCTCGGCCGCCTCGTAGTGCCTCGCCAGCTCGCCGAGGATCAACGGGTCCTGCGGCTTCAGGCTCCGCGCCTGTTCGAGGAGTCGTATCGCTTCGTCCCGATTGCCGAGGTGTTCCGCGTGCATGCGCGCGGCGCGATACAGAGAAGCGGCCTTCACCGAAGGCTCGGACGCCAGTTGGGCTTCGGCTTCGAGCGTGCGGATCAAATCGCGCCAGCGCCGCTGTCCGTAGTAGAGACGCTTCAAGGCCTCCAACGCGATGACGGCGCTGGGGTCAAGCTGCAACGCAGTCTCGTAAAGCTCGGCTGCCTGGTCGGGTCTTTGCTGTCGGCTTTCGAGCAGCTGCGCGCGACGGATGATCAGCGCCGCCCGATGTGCATCGTCCGCTGCCGACGCATTCGCGAGCTCGGCGAGATTCCGATCCACATCCGGCCAACTTCGTTTCGCATACGAGCGTTGTTCCGTGGCGCGCAGGATCGCGGCGTGAGAGCGGTCGAGAGCCCGGGCAGTCTGGTAGGCTTCTTCAGCCGCTTCACGGTTGCCGAGCACGTCTTCGAGGAGACGCCCCTTCAATAGGAACAAGGTAGCCTTATCGCGAGGCTGACGCGTTACACGCGCCTCCGCGTCGAAGAGGGCCAGAGCGTCGGAGAACATGCGGGCTCCGAGAAGGAGTCGCCGTGCGGCTCGGATCGCCGGTATGTAGTCGGGCGAGCGCTCGAGGGTAGCCCGGTAGTATTGAAGTGCGCGTCGCGTATCCTTCAAGGGGCCTTCGCACGTCCTCGCCATCTCGAAGTACAATCGAGCGGCGCGTCGCGCATCCGGTTGGTCGCGGAGCTCGCGTTCGCACTCCTCGAGCCAATCCCTGGCTTTGCGCGTTCGATCGACTTTCGAGGCCGTGGCGTCGCGCGCTTCGACACCGGTTCTCTTCGACGGCATGGTCGGTGGCCTCGGAGCGTCGGACTCCTGGACGAGATCCTCTTGCCCCAGCTCCTGCGTCGCATCGCGGCGAAGCGCCGTGGTGTCCCTCTCCTCGACCGCCATCGTGGCTCACATGCTACCCCGGCACCGCCGAGGGCGCATGGCCTAGAGCTGCTCGAGCAATACCCCTACACTTGAACAGTAGGTCAGGCCGCGGGGGCCAGGTCTCGGAGCTCGTCGGCGAGCTTTTTCTTTGCCCGTGCCTCGAGCTGGCGGGCCCGCTCGCGGCTGACGCCAAGCTCCCGTCCGATCGAGGCCAACGAGGCAGAGTCGTCGCTCAGGATACGCTTCTCTACGATCAGCCGCTCGCGCTCATCCAGCACCGACAACGCGCCCTCGAGGCGTTTGTGGATCCCAATCTGCTGACGCCGTCGTTCGATGATGACGTCCTGCGGCTCGGCGGTACCGGGCAGCATTTCGACTAGGGTTGCGTCCGAGTCGTGATAGGCCGGAGCATCGAGGGAGACCTCGCGTTGGTCCAGCCGTCGCAAGAGCTCGGTCATCTTGTGGTTGCTCGTCTCGAACTCAGCCGCGAGCGTCGCGATCAGCTCCTCGGGGTCTGCGATGAGATTCGACAACCGAGCTCGCTCGCGGCGCAAGCGAAAGAACAGCTTCGATCGAAAGGGCCCTGAGCCAGCGCCGATCATCGTGCTCGAACGCACAACGGCCTCCAGAACGAACGCGCGAATCCAGTAGCCCGCGTAGGTCACGAACCGCGTGCCACGATCGGGATCGAACTTGCGAACCGCGGTCACCAAGCCGACACTGCCTTCAGCGATCAGATCGCCGAGAGCCACGCCGTAACGCCGGTATTGCAGTCCGATGGCGATCACATAGCGCAGGTTGGCCTCGACGAGCCGGTCCGCAGCGTCTTGATCTCCTTTGACGGCACGGACGGCGAGCTCGTGCTCCTCTTCGCGGGAGAGCTTGGGAATCGCCCGAACTTGCTGAATGTATCGATCGAGGGAGGCGGTGGATTGCATGATATTGTCCTCTATGCGCCCGATAGCGTTACGTTACGTCAGGTAGGCTTGTCAAGGGCGCGTGTCCATGTTGTGTCTAGCTTTATGTTGACATAAACTAGACAAGAGTCCAACGAAAACCACTCCGCGTCGGTGCACGCACTGCCCCAACCCTCGTTAGTCGCTGAAATGATTGTGGAATCAGGTCGCGAAGCTGGAGCCACACCCGCAGGTCTGCTTGGCCTGCGGATTGACGAACTTGAACCCCGCGCCCTGCAGGCCCTCGACGTAGTCGATCTCGGTACCTTCGACGTACTGCACGCTCATCATATCCACGTAGATGGGAATCCCGTGTGACGTGAAGGTTTGGTCCATCTCGGAGGTCTCGTCTTCGAAGAACAAATCATACGAAAACCCTGCACAACCGCCACCGATGACCCGCACTCGAAGACCCTGGTCCGCAAGGCCTTCAGCCTCTCGGATCTCTTTGACTTTGTCGGCGGCTCGTGGCGTGAGGTTCAGCATGAGGTTTCCTTGGAGGGACTATAAGGTGGGACGGCGATTCGCGCCAGCGGCGCGTGTTCCCTATCGTCACGGGCCTGGGGGGCGAATTCCGGGCCCCTCCTGCACGGGACCGAGCGCTCGCGCTGAAGCGTCCCCTACCTGGAAGCCATCGGGTCCCTGTGCCTCGAATCCGCGTTTCAGAAAACCCAACGCGAAAACGCCCTCCTTGGCTTGCGCCGACGAGGTGACCTCCCCTACGACTTCATCGGAGAGCCTGATCGGGGTCTCGGGTTCCGGCGGTAGGCCGCGGTCGATCTTCCAACGCCACAGGACCTTGGGCGCCTTTCCCCGGTTTTCGAGCATGACCACCGTCTCCTGGCCGATGTAGCAGCCCTTCTTGAACGAGACCGCAATGGGGTTCAGTCCGGTTTCTTGAGGGTAGGTCCAATCGCCAAAATCGACGCCGAACCTGGGGCGTCCAAAAATGACGTGGGCATCCGCCCAGGCGGCTTCGCCGATCGGGCCGCCATCCAGGCTCCGGCCCCGCGCCGTCAACCGTTCGAGCTCCGAGTCGAGGTCTGCGTCCGAGACGATCCATTGCCGGCCGCCTGCGCCGAGCCGATCGGCGGGCCAGCCGCCTTCGGCGATGTCGCCGGCGCGTGGCCCCTGCGCGGTGATCACCCGCAAGTCGTCATGGCGCTCGAGATCCACGTCCTCCATGATGATGTAGCGATCGAGCCGCTCCAGCAGAGCGTCGGTCTGGGCTGCTGGCACGTCGAGCCATACCTCGGTGTCCCGAACGAGTGCGAACACATCCGCCAGAATCCGTCCTTTGAGAGTCAGCACGAACGCATAGACGGAGTCTCCGGGGTCGAGCCCTTCGAAGCGATTGGTCAGCTGACCCTGCAACCAATCGTGGGCGTCGTCGCCACTGACCGAAATGATGGCGCGGTCGCGAAGGGGCAGCACGCCCACGGAGTGTTCTAACCAGTCGAGCTCGACATCATACAACATGCGCCAGTTCTGGTGCGCAACCCACTGGCGGGCAAGGGCAGGGCTCAACCACGAACCGGCTCGATGTGCGCCGCATGAAGGGAGACCACGCCGGCATCCGTTCGAACGCGCGCGGCTCCACCGTGGTCGATGCCATCGAATACTCCCGCCCCGTCCTCCCAGCGGACCCTCTCGCCGACGAGAGCCAGGACCGGCCTCATCGCCTTGACGACGACTGGAGCACCATCTTTGACCAAGAGATTGACCCATCGCTCCATGTGCGACAGCAGGGTTGCAAGGACCTCGCAGCGGTCGAACGCTTCGTCAGCACCGCGCTCAGCGCGAAGCGACGTTGCCTCGCCCTCGAGCTCAGGCGGCCAATCCAGACGATTCACATTCAGGCCCACTCCGATGATCATCGAGTCGAGACGCATGCCCAGCGTTCGGCTCTCGACGAGGACGCCAGCGCACTTTCGGCCCCCGACCCAAATGTCGTTTGGCCATTTCACCAGAACAGGCCGACCGGGCAGCAGGCTTGCCACCGCGTCGCGAACCCCGAGCCCGGTGGCCAGGGTGACGAGAGAGATTGAAGCAGGTTCAAGCGCAGGACGGGTGACCACCGAAAAATACAGGTCGGAACCGGGGGGCGAGAGCCAACGACGTCCGTGCGCCCCGCGGCCCCGAGTCTGCTGGTCGGCAAGCACCAGGTGTCCTTCCTTCGCGCCCTGCGACGCGGCAGTAGCGGCATCGTCCATGGTGGAGGTGGTGGTCTCGCAAACCGACGAGGATTGACCCCAACTTCCGGTGATGATTCGCCGTAATCGCTCGGGCTGCAGGTCGTCCAGCATGCTACTCGTCCCAGTCGAGCCCGAGGTCGCACGCGGGCGAGGAGTGTGTGAGTGCTCCAACGCTGATCACGTCGACCCCCAGAGCGCCGAGCGCCGCGACCCGCTCGAGCGTGATCCCCCCCGACACTTCGACGATCGCTCGCCCGTCGATCGAGCGGACCGCGTCCCGCACCCCGTCGTCGTCGAAGTTGTCGAGCATGATGATGTCGGCTCCAGCCGCAAGCGCTTCGTCCAGCTGCGCGGGCGTATCCACCTCGCATTCGATGCGGCAGGTGTGGGGAGCGTAGGCGCGCGCCCGCTCGATCGCTCGCGCGCATCCGCCCGCGGCCGCGATGTGGTTGTCCTTGATAAGGACGGCCGCACCCAGATCGTCACGATGGTTGTGGCCGCCGCCGCAGCGAACGGCATAACGCTCGAAGGCTCTCAAGCCCGGCGTGGTCTTACGGGTGTCGGTGATTCGTGTTCTGGAGCCGGCGGGCAGCGCATCGACGAAACGCCTCGTCATGGTCGATACGCCGGTGAGTCGTTGCAAGAAGTTCAGCGCCACGCGTTCACCGAGCAAGATCGAAGTGGCCGGCCCGGAGATCGTCGCGATCGTCGTGCCCGCTTCGACCAGCTCGCCGTCGTGCAAGTGAGCGTTCACGTCCACCAGCAGGTCTAGCTGCGCGTACACTTCGTCGAGGATGGGCAGCCCGCAGACGACGACGCGCTCCCGCGACCGGAGCGTAGCGCTGCCGAGCAAGGTCGGGTCGATGCAGGCCTCCGTAGTGACGTCGCCGCGGTCGATGTCTTCCGAGAGCGCTCGGCGGACGGTTTCCGCAAGAATCGTAGGAGCCGGCGGGGTGACCTGCATGAGCCAGTTATAGCCAACTCCTACCCAGAATCTCGGAATAAAGATTGCTCATCGCGTGGAGCGCGAGCGCCGCCCCGATCCCACCACGCCAGGCGCGCATCCATCCAAACAGGAGGGCGGGAAAGAAGACCGCGAGGCGGGCGGGATCCGGCTCGACCATGAAATGAATCGCCGCGAATAGGCTTGCCTGGAACACCAGGGCCCAGGGCGCGAGCGACACGCCGAACACGCGAAGTCGAGTCAACTCGAGGTCGCTCAGTGCGGTTTGTAGATAGCCGCGAAAGAAGGCTTCCTCGGGCAGGGCCACGACGATGAGCTGCGCGAACGCGAAGCCCACCACGTTCGACGGGAACGCCAACGAGAAGCCTCCGTCGGGTCGGTGCCACATGTAGAAACCCAGCCCGTACAGTGGAAACACCAGCGCCGCCACACCGATCGCCACGGTAAGCTCCGCCGCGGCGATCGGCAGAGCCTGTCGGAGGGCGCGGCCGAGATCGAACAGCCCGAGGGGTCCCGCCGGTCGTTCGTCCTTCGCGGGCTCCAATAGACCAGCGAGCGCGACGCCGTAGTGTCGAGGTTCGTCGCGCGTGAGTCGGACTGCGGTCAGCAGAAAGATAGCCGCCACGAGAAGATGGACATATCGGCCGATGCCGGCTTCAGGTTCGAGACGCGTCACGGCGAAGACGGCCACACACACGAACCCGTACACCCCGATCACCTGTCGCAGCGATGAGCGCGCATGAACCATCGCGCCACAACTACAGCGACAGGCGGCGCTTGCCAAGAAGCAAGCGAAGTCTACACTGCTCGGACTGCACTAGGACGACCAGCACGGGTGAGACGCGGCGGTGATTTCCGAAGACAAGATTGCTGAGATCCGCGAACGTGCTCCGATCGCAGAGGTCATCGGGAACTACGTCGTGCTCAAGAAGTCCGGCAACAGCCTCAGGGGGCTCTGTCCGTTCCACAACGAGAAGACCCCATCGTTCTACGTGCACCCAAGTCGCGGATTTTACCATTGCTTTGGATGCAAGGCGTCGGGCGACATTTTCTCGTTCCTGATGCACGTCGAGGGCAAGACCTTTCCTGAAGTTGCGCGCGACTTGGCCGAGCAAACGGGCGTCGAGCTTCCCGTGCACGACCCTCAGCGAGAGGCGGAGTTCCAGCGCGACAAGAAGCAGACCGACCGACTTGTGTCATTGATGGAGAAAGCCACGGACTTCTATTGCGCCCAGCTCGAAGAGCATCCTGATGCCGACATCGCGAGACGGGAGCTTTCCGAGCGTGGCATCTCCGTGCAGTCCGCCAAGAAGTTTCGCCTCGGCTATGCGCCTCACGGGTGGGACTCGCTGGCACGCTTCCTCGAGGCGGCGGGCGTATCGCCCTCTGACGCAGAAGCGGTGGGCCTGATCGTCGCCCGCCGCTCAGGCCGAGGTCACTACGATCGGTTCCGGCACCGATTGCTTTTCCCAATCGCCGATGTCCACGGCAGAGTGGTCGCGTTCAGCGGTCGTGCCTTGTCGGGCTTGCCATCGATGGAGGAGCAGAAGGAGCCTCCGGCCAAGTACCTCAACAGTCCCGAGAACCAGCTCTATCACAAGGGGGAGATCCTCTACGGTCTTCACGAAGGTCGCGTGGAGATTCGACGCCAAAACACCACCGTCTTGTGCGAAGGCAACTTCGATCTCGTCGCCCTCCATCAGGCGGGCTTCGACAATGCGGTGGCCCCGATGGGAAC
>JBAVOF010000140.1:0-12939 GCA_049691835.1 Polyangiales bacterium | reverse complement strand
CACGACTACGACGGAATCGTCGCCAACCAACTCGAGGCGATGGCGGAGATCGGCTTGTTTCTCCTGGACGGGGTCGAGGAGATCGACCCTAGCGCTCAGCCTAGAATGCCGAGCCCGCAGATGGGCGAGGGCACGCTCGACGGGCGGGCTCGGGCCTATCTCGACGCGAACTGCGCCCATTGCCATCGTCCGGGTGGCTGGGCGCCGTCGGACATCGGCCTAGACTTCCGCTATCAAGTGGCGCTCGAGGACACCGGTCTGTGCGACCCGATGAAGTACTTCGACTGGGCCGGGACGCCGCGGGTCGCGCCTGGCGATCCAGAGGGGTCGGGCCTCTTGCAGCGCTTCATCTCACAGGGCTCGCTGCGAATGCCTTCGCTAGGGACCTCGACCGTCGACCCGCTCGGAGCAGGGCTCCTGGCGGATTGGATCGCCCAGATCAAAACCTGTCCGTAGATCGCGGGCTCCCCGCCCGCATGCTATGGCAGCGTCGATGACGCGCTACGATCCAGCGACGATTGAGCCGAAATGGCAGGCTTACTGGGGCGAGCACGATACGTTTCATACGCCGGACGGAACCGACGCGCCCACGACGTACATCCTGGACATGTTTCCGTACCCATCGGGCGCAGGGCTGCACGTGGGCCATCCGGAGGGCTACACGGCTACCGACATCATGGCACGGTACCGCCGTGCGACCGGGTACGACGTGTTGCACCCCATGGGCTGGGATGCCTTTGGCCTACCGGCGGAGCAGCACGCGATCCGCACGGGCACACATCCCCGCGACACGACCGCGGAGAACATCGACACTTTCAGGCGGCAACTCAAGATGCTGGGGTTCAGCTACGACTGGGCCCGCGAAATCGACACTACCGCGCCGGAATACATCAAATGGACGCAGTGGATTTTTCTCAAGCTCTTCGCGCGCGGCCTCGCGTACCAGAGCGAGGTTGCGGTCAACTGGTGTGCGGAGCTCGGGACGGTGCTTGCCAACGAAGAGGTCATCAACGGCTTGAGTGAACGGGGAGGGCATCCCGTCGAGCGCGTTCCGCTCCGGCAATGGGTGCTCAGGATCACCGCCTACGCGGACAGGCTCCTCGAAGACTTGGAGACGGTCGACTGGCCCAACAGCACTCGCATCATGCAGCAGGAGTGGATCGGTCGATCCGAGGGCGCCGAGGTGAGCTTCGACGTGGCCGGGCATGACGAGGCCATCGAGGTCTTCACGACGCGTCCCGACACGCTCTTCGGTGCAACGTTCATGGTGCTGGCACCGGAGCACCCCCTAGCCCGGCGGGTCACCACCGCGGAGCGACGCCGCGAAGTCGCCGCATACGTGGAGCGGGCCAAGAACAAGAGCGAGCGCGACCGGCAGGCGAACAAGGACAAGACGGGTGTTTTCACAGGCGGCTTCGCGATCAACCCTGTGAACGGCGCCGAAGTTCCGATCTACATCGCCGACTACGTGCTCTGGGGCTACGGAACGGGGGCGATCATGGCGGTTCCCGCGCACGACGAGCGCGACTTCGAGTTCGCGACCGCGCACGGCATCCCGATCGTCGAGGTGGTGAGCAAGACCGGGGTGCCGAGTGACGGCCCATTGAAAGAGGCCATGGTGGACCCGGGACTTGCCGTGAACTCCGGCAAGTACGACGGCTTGTCGACCGGTGAATTCAAGAAACGCGTGACTTTCGACCTGGAAGCGGCGGGCAAAGGGGTCTCCCGGGTCGAATACAAGCTACGGGACTGGGTCTTCTCGAGGCAGCGATATTGGGGCGAGCCCATACCGATCTACTTTCCGGTCGAGACCCAGGGCGACCCGCGGGCTGGAGCCGCCTACACGATTCGCTATGATCAGCCGATCGCGGTCGAGGAAAGTGAGTTACCACTTCGACTGCCCGAGCTCGACGACTACAGGCCAGGCGCCGATCCCGCCGGTGTCTTGGCGCGGGCGGAACACTGGCGCTTCTTTCAGAAGGGTGGCCGCTGGTTCGCGCGTGAGACGAACACGATGCCTCAGTGGGCGGGGTCCTGTTGGTATTACCTTCGTTTCCTCGACCCAGACAACGCCGAGGCACTGTGCTCACCCGAGCTCGCCAAGCGCTGGCTACCGGTCGACCTCTACGTAGGGGGCGCAGAGCACGCCGTCTTGCATCTCTTGTACGCGCGCTTCTGGCACAAAGTCCTCTATGACGAAGGAGTCGTCCCGGTGAAGGAGCCTTTCAAGAAGCTCGTCCACCAGGGGATGATTTTGGGCGAGGGCGGCCAGAAGATGAGCAAGTCACGCGGCAACGTGGTGAACCCCGACGACATCGTGGCGGCGTTCGGCGCCGACTCGATGCGTGTTTACGAGATGTTCATGGGCCCGCTCGAAGCGACGAAGCCTTGGAGCACGAGCTCCATCGCAGGTGTTCGTCGTTTCCTCGATCGTGCGTTCGCAGTCACGTTGCGGGCTGATGCCGCGGCCGAACCCGACGGCCGGCTTACGCGTTTGCTGCACCAAACGATCCGCAAAGTCACCGACGACATCGAAGCGATGCGGTTCAACACGGCCATCAGCGCGATGATGGTGCTCACCAATGAGTTGATGAAGCTCGACAAGGTGCCCGCGCAGGCTCTCGCGGTGCTCGCCAAGCTCTTGCACCCGTTCGCTCCGCACCTCGGCGAAGAACTCTGGGAGATGCTCGGGCATAGCCCAAGCATTCAGTTTGCCCCTTGGCCCACCTACGATCCCGCTCTGTGCGAGGAAGACGAAGTCGAAGTCGCAGTTCAAGTCAACGGCAAGGTCCGAGGTCGCATCACGCTCTCCAAAGCTGCAACTGAGACGCAAGCCCTGACGGCCGCCCGCGGAGTCCCCACCGTCGCAGCCCAGCTCGAAGGCCAAACCGTTCGCAAGACCATCTGGGTCCCAGGGAAAATTCTGAATCTCATCGTCTAAGGGACACGCTCCTTCCCTCCAACGCCCCGAAATCACGCCGCTCCTCCAGCAACGATCGCAGCGGCTGCAGCGGCTCGTTTCCGGGAATCAACTCGCCGCGCGCGAGCGGTCAGGCCGGGTCGGTCCGGGGCCGTGCGGGGCTGGGGGATCTCTTCGAATCTCGTCCCACGTCTCACGATCGCGGCAGTGAGCGATCCAGGTACGATAGGCTGCAGCCCGTGCATTGGGGTCTTTCCCGAGGCTAAGGTACCACCCGCTCGGGGTCCAGAGGTTGACTAGGCCTCGGGTTGGGCTGCCCAGACCGCAATGAACTCGGTAGGTAGACCATGCGTACCTGCCTCCTTCGTCGACGAGATGCGCCCTCACAGGATTGAGATCGATGTAGGCCGTCGCGACGGCCAGGTGACTCTCTGACGCGATAGGTTTCGAGTAGAAACGCTGCTCGAAGAGCTTCCCCGTTGCGGCGAAGCGCTTGTTTCGGACCTGCGAATACCGTTGCGCGACGCGTTGCACGAAGCTGCTAAGCGCGCCTGCATCAAATGGCGTCATCAGCAGATGAACGTGATTCGGCATGAGACACAGCGCGTGAGCGTTGACCCCGGTGCTCACTAGGTGACGATCCATCAAGCCGACGAAGAAGAGATAGTCTCGTGGGTACGAGAATAGTCGGCGGCGATTGTTGCCTCGCAGCACCACGTGATGCGGAATCCCTTCGATAACTTGTCGGGCGGCTCTTGGCATGCCCACGTCATCGGTCGGAAGGCATGCAGAATTCGGTGCCCGAAGCACTTTGCGATCTTTCCGGGGAATGCGGCCCGGTTTCGGGAGGTTAGGGGACCGGAGCGTGTCCCGCTATCGGGCGGCGCCGCGCTTGAGCTCGGTGAGGACGAGCTTTGCGACCGATTTCAAGGTCTCGAACACGCCTTCGCCCGTCGTGGCCACGGCACTGAAGTCCGGCACGTCCCCGGTATTGAGCATCTCGCGAAGCTCGTCGACCGGGGAGACGTTGGGCATATCGCGCTTGTTGTACTGAATGACGTAAGGAATGGTGTCGAGGTTATAGCCCTGCTCTGCGAGATTAGTGCGGAGATTGTCCATCGACTCCGTGTTGGCCTCGGCGCGGAGCATCTGCGAGTCGGCGACGAAAACGACCCCGTCGACCCCTTTGAGAATCAGCTTGCGGCTCGCGTCGTAAAAGACCTGGCCGGGAACGGTGTAGAGATGGAAGCGAGTCTTGAATCCGCGAATCTCTCCGATCTCGAGCGGCAGGAAGTCAAAAAACAGAGTTCGCTCCGTTTCGGTCGCGAGCGAGATCATCTTTCCTTTCGCATTCGGATTGGTTCGATTGTAGATGTACTGCAGGTTGGTCGTCTTACCGCACAAACCCGGACCGTAATAAACGATCTTGCAGTTGATCTCCCGCGATAAGTAGTTGATGAAAGACATCCCCCCAAGCCTCTCCTAGTCAATCATTGAACAAGTTGTCGATGTCGTCATCGGTTATTTCGGAAAACGGCGTACTCCGAAACGGATCTTGTGCCTTGGCCATCACCATCTCGAAAATCCGAGTAAGCTGCTCCGTTGCCCGCTTCACGCGCAACCGAACCAGGCCCAAGCTTGTCCGATTATCGAAGATGACGACAAGAATCACGCGACCACTGATCACTTGAATGTGAACGTTTTGCCGAACGCCCTCGTGGTACTGCGTCGCGAACTCCTGCTCCCGCAGCAGCTGCGCGATGCCCCCGGTGGCTGCGATGTTACCCGCAGCCAGTGAGGCAAGGGAAGTCGTATCGAGATCCCCGGTGTCTCCCGACGCGCTGATCAGTTGCCCATTCTTGTCGACAACGAAAACCACGCGCGCGTTTGCGTCTTGGACCAGCCTGTTGGTCACGGCCTGGACTTGGGCAAACTCCTCCTCGTACATCACCATCTGGGGGTTTGCCATGTTTTGAGCCGTGCTCCTTCGCCTTCTTCAGTGCTATGAGTTCCTAGCAGAGGGGCCGTCGCCGGTAAAGATTTACGGCCCCACCACTCCCAGCATAACAAGCCGTCACTATAGGCAAAAACGATGCTTCGTTTGGTCCTTCGCTCGATTTGGAATCTGTTGTGTCTGCCGATCCTTCCAATCTGGGCGATCGGCCGGTGCCTGTCGCGTCCAAAGGGTCCGTGGATTGTCGTGCGCCTCAAACCGCGCCTGGTGGAGGCCCGGCAGCCGCTTCCCTGGCTTCACCGGCTTCTCGAGATGGACGCCCTACGCCGAACCTCCTCGCTAGCGGCGGTTCGCAGGTTGGCTGATTATGCGATCAGGGATGCTCGAATCGAAGGAGTTGCCTGGGTTTTGCCGCCGCTTCACGCTGGATGGTCGGTTTGCGCCGGGCTTCGCGAGCAGATCACCCGGTTGAGGGACGCGGGCAAGAGCAGCGCCGTGCTTTTGCCCCGGGGTGGAGGGCATCGAGAGCTTTACGTCGCCTCCGCTGCAGAGCGGGTCTACGTGGCACCTCATGCGACCATCACTTTGCTTGGTCTGTCTGCGCAGTCGCACTACGTGAAACCGCTTCTCGATCAGATCGGTGTCGAGGTGGAGCCCTTCGCCCGCAAGGAATACAAGACCGCCGCCGAGAGAGTGAGCCGCGATTCGATGAGCGAACCGCAGCGCGAGCAAGTCCAAGCGCTCATCGATGGGCACACGGCCGCGTTACTCGATGCGCTTGCACAACGCACGGGCAAGACCACGGACGAGGCGCGGAGCCTATTCGAAGCCGGAGTGTTTCGTGGGCAGAGCGCGATCGACGCAGGGCTCGCCGACGCGCTCGCCTATGAAGACGAGCTCCCGGACAAGCTCGGCCTCGGCAAGCAACAGAAGATCATCGAGGGAGACCGGTATCTTCGCTTCAACGAAGCGAGGCTCCTCCGCCCCCTGCTGCGCGAGCCGTACATCGCGGTCGTGGCGATCAAGGGCGCGATCTCCGAATCGGGCGCCCCGACCGGGCGACGGGCTTCCATCGTGGCCGCGCTTCGCCACGCGCGCGCTGATCGCCGAGCGCTTGGGGTGCTGCTCTGGGTCGACTCCCCGGGCGGCTCGGCCGAAGCATCTGATCTCATTCACCGGGAGGTCGTTCGGGTGAAAGAGAAGAAGCCGGTGGTTGCCTACTTCGGCGAAGTGGCGGCGAGCGGTGGATACTACGTCGCCGCCCACGCAAACGCGATCGTGGCTCAGCCGCTCGGTCTCACGGGCTCGATCGGGGTGGTCTCCGCTCGGCTGATGGCCTCGCAGCTCCTCGACCGGGTCGGAATTCGGACGGAGGTCCTGCAGACGGGTCCCCACGCCGACATGTTCTCGCCCCATCGTCCGCTCACGGAGGCGGAGCGTGGCATCCTCGATCGCGAGCTCGACGCTTTCTACGAGTCCTTCGTCGCGCTGGTCGCCGACGGCAGGGGCCGCTCTGTCGAAGAGATCGAGCCGCTCGCGCGCGGCCGAGTGTGGCTTGCCTCCGAGGCTCACCATCACGGCCTGGTGGACGAGCTCGGCGGCATGGACGCAGCCCTCGAGCGCTTGAAGGGCATCATCGAGGCCCCTGCACGATTGCGCCAGCGCCTCCGCCCCATCGTGGTCGCGAGCTACCGGCTCGACCCTCCGGCTCCCTCCGCCCGGATCGGCCTCGAGGGCACCGTCTTCGAGAGCTTGCGAGACCTCGCCTTGCTGCTCTCGGAGGGTCCCGCCGTGCTGTACCACGTGATTTCCATTCCGCGCATCCGCTGAGCTACCGAAATTACGCTTTCGCGCAAGGGTCGTTTATCGTGGGAAACGGGGAGGGGCTCGATGAAGGCAATGCAGATAGCGCTGACCCTGCTGCTCGGGGTCATCCTCGGCTGCGGGGGCTCTCAAAAACCGAAGGCCGGTCCGCTGCCTGCGGGGGCGACCTTCTACGGGATTTGGGAGTCGCCACAATACGGGAACATGCATCTGTGCCAGAGCGGCAAGCAGGTGATCGGCGATTACGTCCTGCACGAAAGGGCTGGCCGAATCCAGGGGGACGTCGACGGCGACCTCATGATCTTCCGGTGGGAAGATCGCCGGGAGCTGGTCGCCGGCAAGCCACAAGTCCGCCGAGGCAAAGGCTATTTCCGAATCGAAATCGGGGAGGACGGGGACCAGTACATCAAGGGCGAATGGGGCTTGGAAGACGAGCTGACCGGCGGAGGACCGTGGAACGCGGTCAAGCTTCGTCGGGGCCAGCCAGACCGATGCACCGGCGTCGAGGAGCCGGTCTCCGCTGGCGACAAGGAGCACCCCTGGGACACGGACGACGAGCCGGGTCAGGGCGCCGGCGACTGAGCTCGTCTACGCAGCCGAGTTGGCGTGCCGGCAGAACACGACCGAGCAACGCTTTCGCCGCTCGGCGCTAAGGCGCGCACAGAGATCAGCGAGGTTGTCGTCGTAGTCGACGACCAGCCCGGCGGTGGCCTCGCCTGCGTCGTTGTAGGCGCAATCGTCCAGCGCGACCCAGCGGCCCTGCCAGGTGGCATCGCCGCAGATGTCTTCCCACGCCATCGGGTTCGTTTCCTCGTGGGGTTGGAAATGGCTAAAGGATGTTCGTCGGGGTTCAGTCATGTTGCGGCCTCAGGATCTCTCTCTGTTACCAGCAGCAAATCTCTCAAAGCGGGCCGAGTTTCCATCCTGTCTAGTGCGCGCGCAAGGTGAATTAATAGGTGTGTTCAGTGCTTCGCCGGGTCAAGATCCCGTTGTAAACACAAATGAAAACGACTGGTTACGGAGACATCCTGATCTGCCTCTGGACTCGTCTCGTGCATGCACGTTGGATCTTTGCAGCGCTGTACTTCGGCCGGGTTGCGATCTGCGCTGTCCCGACCGGCGGCGGCCGGGAGCCTCAGCCTGCAAGCGCCTCGAGAAGGCGGTCGAGCTCCTCGCGGGTATGGAGCTCGGTCACCGCGATCAGCAGGTCCTTGCGCCAGTCCTCCCGGAAGCGACCCAGGTCGACCCCAGCGATGATCCGGCGTTCGAGCAAGCGACTGACGATGTCCCGCGCATCGGCACCCTCGCTTCGGACGACGAGCTCGTTGAACACCGGGGCGGAGTACGGAATTCCAAATCCATCGAGCTTCTCGATGCTGCTTTGGAGATACCGGGCCGCGCTGAGGCAGCGCTGTCCGGCTTGCTGGAACCCCTGGCGCCCGAGCATCGCCGTGCGCATCGCCATGGCCAGCGCGATCAACCCATGGTTGGTGCAAATGTTCGAGGTCGCCTTCTCGCGGCGGATGTGTTGCTCACGGGTCGATAGGGTCAGCACGTACCCCGGCTGACCTTCGGAATCCACGGTGCGGCCGACCAGCCGCCCAGGCATCTGCCGAACCAGAGCCTGAGACGCCCCGAACATGCCAACGCCGGGGCCCCCGTATTGCGGCGGGACAGCGAGTGCCTGTCCCTCGCCGACGCAGATGTCTGCGCCGCAGGCGCCTGGGGGGCGGAGTACCGAGAGCGCGTACGGCTCTTGGGTCGCCGTCACCAGGAGCGCGCCCTGCGTGTCGGCGAGGGCGCGGGCGGCATCCAGGTCTTCGACGCAACCTAGGAAATTCGGATAACCCACCACAACAGCAGCGGTTTTCTCGGTGACCAGGCTGCGGGCCTCATCCCAGTTCGTCCGCCCGTCGGCCGCGAGCGGCGCCACGGTGATGGTCCCTTCGGTATCGAGCCCCTGCAGGTACGTGCGAATGGTCGCCAGATATTCCGGGTGCAACCCCTCGCTCACGAGCAGATGCGTGCGCCGCTTGATCCGCCGGGCCATCAGGACGGCCTCCGCCGCGCTGCTGGCCCCGTCGTACATTGAAGCGTTTGCGACTTCGGTGCCCAAGAGCTCGCACACGATCGTCTGAAACTCGAAGATCGCCTGAAGGGTCCCCTGCGAGAGCTCGGCCTGATAGGGCGTGTAGGCGGTGTAGAACTCGCTGCGTTGCAGCAGCTGATCGACGGCTGGCGGCAGATGGTGCCGGTACATGCCCCCGCCGAGAAAGGACAGCATGCCCGGGCCTCGATTGGCGCCTGCCAGCGCCGAGAGGTGCTGCATGAGCCTGGGCTCGTCGAGCGCCGGTTCGAGGTCCAGGGGCCGGTCCAATCGATGCGACGCGGGAATCGCGCTGAAGAGGTCATCGACCCGCTCCACGCCGATTCGGGCGAGCATGGATCGAATCTCTTCGTCGGTGTGCGGAAGGTATCTCACGTTGGCGCTGGCTCGTCAGTGATCGAGTGTTCCGAGGTACTCTTCATACTTGGCGGCATCCATCAGGCCTTCGAGCTCCGCTTGATCCGAGGGGCGGATCGTGATCAGCCAACCTTCCTCGTACGGGGCTTCGTTCACGAGCTCCGGGCTGGACTCGAGCGCAGCGTTTACGTCCACGACCTCCCCGCTCACCGGCGCGAACAGCTCGCTGACGGTCTTGACCGACTCGATGTCCCCGAAGCGCTCGTGCGCCTGGACGTCCTCGCCTGGAGCCGGCATGTCGACCAAGGTCACGTCGCCGAGTTGTTCGACCGCATAGGACGTGATGCCGACGCGGATGACGCCGCCCTCGACGCGGGCCCATTCGTGCTCTCGCGTGTACTGCAGGTCTCGTGGGTACGTGCTCATGGCTTCCTCTTGTAAAACGGTGTGCTCACTACCACGGCGTCGACCAGCTTGCCACGGATCTCGATGCTCAAGCTCGAGCCTGTCTTGCTCAGGGCCACAGGCACGTAGCCGAGACCGATATTCCGACCAACCGTGGGTCCTGGCGAGCCGCTCGTGACCTCGCCGACAGCGATCCCATCCGCCACGATCGGGTACCCATGACGAGCGATTCCGCGTCCGGTCATTTCGAAGCCCACGAGTTTCCGTTTCAACCCGGCCGCTTTGATCGCTCGGAGAGCAGCGCGTCCGATGAAGTCGCCCGCATCGAGCTTCACGACCCAGCCCAACCCCGCCTCCAAAGGGTGGGTTTGTTCGTTGATGTCGTTTCCGTAGAGCATGAGTCGCGCCTCGAGCCGCAGGGTATCCCGTGCACCGAGACCGACCGGTTGAAGGCCCTTGGATTGGCCCAGTTCGAGGAGGGCCCGCCAGAGACGGACAGCGTCTCCGCTTGCGCAGAAGAGCTCGAAACCGTCTTCACCCGTGTATCCGGTTCGCGCCGCCCAGAGCTCTACTCCGGCCAAGTTGGCGCGCATCACGTGGAATGACGGAAGCGCGATGAGGTCTGCGGGAGCGCCCAAGTCCTTCATGATCGCCGCTGCGTTCGGCCCCTGCAGCGCCAGCAGCGACCAAGCGTCGGAGACGTCGTGCCAAGGAGTTTCGAGGCTCAAGCTCTCCGCGAAATGAGCGACGATCTTGTCCCGATTGGATGCGTTGCACACGACCAGAACCTTCTGCTGTTCCAATCGATAGATGATCAGGTCGTCAAGAATGCCACCTCGCTCGTTGCAGCAGACCGTATAGAGGGCGCGGCCGGCTTGGAGCTTCGAGAGATCGTTGGTGACGAGCCGGTCCACGGCAGCGAGCGCGTTCGGCCCCTCGACGAGGATTTCGCCCATGTGCGAGACGTCGAAGAGCCCAGCGCGGCTGCGGACCGCTTCGTGCTCCTTCTTGATGCCCTCGTACTGCACGGGCATGTTCCAGCCGGCGAAGGGAACCAGTCGCGCACCGAGGGCCCGGTGCTCGTCGGTGAGAGCGGTTTCGCGGAGCGCTTCGGTCACTGTGCCGGGAGCTTAGAGACAAGATGCGCCCACGCAACCAGCGCGGGGGCCGGTCGATATCGGCTCCATGGTCCTCGGCGATACGCTTTGTTTGTGCCGGGCGGGTCGCCGCATTCGCGCATTCCCGTTGGGGGCGACCCCGCTAGAGCTCGGCTCGCACCCCGATTGCGACATCGTCATTCACGAAGAGGCAGTGGCGCCTCGCGCGCTGCTCTTTCATCCTCGTGGAGGCACCGTTCATGTGTACGATTTGGCGAGGGGGCCGGCGCTGCGCGCGCGTACGCTCCTGCCTATTGGGGATCGGGTCGCAGTTGGCGCGGGCTACTCGGTGACCCGAATCAAAGCTGCTCCGCGCACGCCAGAATCCAGCGGCACCGAGCTCCTTCGCGGGTCGGTTTCGGGGCAGCGCTTCCTTTCCCTGCTAGGCGGGCATGGCGCAGGCGCCCGTGTGTTTCACCTAGGCGAGGACCCCGTCTCGATTGGAGGCGCTGCGGACAACGCGATCACCTTGTCGGACCGCGCGGTTAGCCGGTACCACTGTCGCATCGAGCCCTCTTCACAGGGCGTGTGGATCCGGGATCTCGACAGCACCAATGGGACTTGGGTCGATGGGGTCCGCACCCGTCGTCACGAGCTCCGGCCTGGGGCGGTGCTTCGCATTGGCAGAACCGAGCTGCGCGTGGTCGGTCGGAGCGACGTCAGAAGCGTCAGGTCGGAGCCCGTCGTCGAATCCGCGGCGATGCTCTGCGTGATGGCCGATGTGGATCGATTTGCTCCGCTGCCATGGCCCGTGCTGATCAAAGGCGAAACCGGTGTGGGCAAGGAGCACATTGCACGCGCGCTCCACCAGCGTGGAAAGCGCAACCAGGGTCCGTTCGTGCCTCTCAATGGTGGTGGGCTTTCGCGCGAGCTCATCGAGAGCGAGCTCTTTGGCCATGAACGGGGCGCGTTCACCGGGGCTGTGCAGGCCCACAGAGGCGCGTTCGAGCAGGCGCATGGAGGAACCCTCTTCTTGGACGAAGTGGCAGAGCTCCCGCCAGAGCTGCAAACTCGTCTGCTCCGCGTCTTGGAAACCTGGGAGGTGCGTCGGGTCGGCAGCGAGACGGCGCGCCGCGTCGACGTTCGATTGCTTTGCGCAACGCACAAGGACTTGCGGGCCATGGTCCGTGAGGGCGGGTTTCGTTCCGATCTCTACTATCGCATTCACCGACTGGTAGTCGACGTCCCGCCGTTGCGCGTCCGCCCGGAGGACATCTCCGGCCTGGCCCTGCACTTTCTCCGTTTGATGGAGCCAGAGATCGGCGAGCGTCGCCTAGAGGCGCAGGCGGTCGAGCGTCTTCAGGGGCACCACTGGCCAGGCAATGTGCGCGAGCTTCGCAACGTGTTGGAGCTCGCTGCAGTCGATTGCGACGGCGCGGTCATCGACTTGGCGGCCATCGATCGGTCTCTTCGACGGAGCTCCGAGTCGTGCAGCCCCGGCCACTCGGTCGACTCCCTTCGGGAAGCGCTGACGCAGTACGGCGGCAATCTCTCCGCTGCGGCTCGAGCGTTGGGGATTCCGCGCTCGACCCTGCGAGACCGGCTGAAGACGGGGCCAGGGCCCGAAGGCTAATCGCTCCGCGCGAGCGATTCCTTGAACCGTCGAACACGAAGCGCGAGTAAGTCCTGTGCGACTCCATAGATTCGCTTCAGACCGGTAGACTTGGAGTGCCCGGATCGGCGCGGCCGACACTCGATGGTGACCACCGCCGAGGGAACGGCGGCGCCCAGCATCCGTATCGGGAACTCGAAGTTCAGGAAGAAAGTGTCGGGTGCGAGCTTGTCCGCATCGAAGAGCGAGCGGCGGAAGAGGTAGGGGCCATCGCTTCGCATCCGCACACCGTGCACCAGCAAAATCAACGCACGGACCCCCGCCGACAGGATCTTGCGATCAAGGCCATCGTCCCGGTGATCGTAGACACTGAACACGACGTCTGCCCCTTCGACGCGCGCGGCCGAACGAAGCGTTCCTACCGCATCAGGCGCGATTTGGCCGTCGGCCGGCAGGAACGTCACCCATGCGCCCTTCGCGGAGCGCACGCCGGTCTTCAGCGCTGCCCCGATGCCGCGATTGGTCTCGTGCCGCAGGAGCTGGTGGGGCGTTCCGGAAAGCGATTTCGCCGCTTCGGCCGAGGTCGAATCGGAAGAGCCGTCGTCTACGAAGACGATCTCCGCGGAGGGCTCGTTCGACGAGAGCCACTGCCGAAGCTCGATG
>JBAVOF010000139.1:0-4045 GCA_049691835.1 Polyangiales bacterium | reverse complement strand
CCGTCAGATAGTCCAGTGCGGCAATGATGCCCATGGCGAGCAAAGCGACCGGCACCGCTCCGAGATCCCCCATCCGACCGGTCACGCGCCACCCTGCAGCGAGGACCTCACAGGCGCGGTCCATGCGAGAACAGGTCCCAGACCCCCGTAGTAGAGAACGTTTGGGAGCACGCGAATCAAAAACCCCATGTCGGCCTCGACGGTGAGGATAGTTGCGTCCGCCAGGGCCCACAACGCGTAGGTTCCCATGACGAACCCCGTGACCAGTCGCGTCCATCGGAGCGCATCGCTGCGTCCGGGCAGGTAGAACCCGATGATACCGATCGAAAGCACGACAAAAAGGGTCTCGTAGATCAGGAAGAGGAACCGCGGATCGTCCGAGCCGAACGTCATGGTCAGCACTTGCGACGCGATTGGTACCACGAAGGTCCAGACGCACGCTCTTGCCCACGGTCCGACGCGAATCGCGAGCGAGCCGTTCGGCTGTGCGCTCTCGACGAACAAGAAATACCGAAAGTCGCCGATGAGAACGAACGCCAGCGGAACAAACGTCGCCGCAGCGCCCGGCAGCGGACCCAGGCCCGCAACGCGAGCGCTCGTCAGCCATGCGTCGAGCGCCGACACGATCGCGAGTACGACACAATACCATCGAACCGAACGCGCCAGGCCTCGACGCGACAATGCCACCAACAAACCAACGAGCGCAGCAATCCAAAGGAGCAATGGATGCTGAACGAAAGAATCATAGAACTCGGCGTAGCTCACGGCGATTTCGGCTCGATCTTGTGTCGCGCCATCTCGTGTAGGTACGAAACGATCTCATCGATGACGCGGGCTCGCCCGGGCAGCTCCGGGTTGAGAGGTGGCATTCGGGGCGCGCGTCGCATGCTGCTCGGATCGTCGATCCATCGTCGGAGCCAATCATCCTTCATGTACTCGCTGGGGTTGGCTGGGTAATTCAGCTCCGGACCGATCGTCCCACCACGCCCGTTGATCGCATGACATTGCGAGCAGTGAGCGATGAAAGCTTCGAAACCGGCCACTACCTTCGTCGCGGCTTCTCGAGGAGGAGCCATTTCCGAAAAGCGAGATCGAAACGATACCAAATCGATTCGCACGACCTGGTAAGGCCAGCCGTAGTCGCCGTCGGTTCGGATCTGAGCATCGTGGAGGTTTTCCCAAATCACGTAGAAAGGGCCGAGCTCGATGCGCTTCCTCTGTCCCTCTTCATGCTTCAGAACGGTGAACCCCTCACCTTCCGGACGGCCGATGGCGAGAAACGCCCGATGATCGAGGATCCGCCGAACTGGAATTGTCGATTGGTAACCATCTCGGCAGATGAAGACCATGGCTTCCTGCTCACGCCACGATGGTCCATAGCCATCGTCCAACACCTGTTGAAGCGGTATCGCGCTGAACGTTACCTTCGTCCCTTCATAGGGTTCGAAGACCTCGACATCGCGAGAACTGATCCGGCGTGTCAGCGCATCCGCCGTCAATGACCGCACGTTTTGCGATTCAATCGAGAAGGTGAGCGGATCCGGCTCTGTGCGTTCGCAACCCAGAGCTGTCGTTACGCACAACACGACGACAACGATGACGCGCACGGCCTCGTGATGCATCGGTAGCGACGGGCTCAGGATCCGCGCCGACGGCATCTGCGTCTCAGGCGTCCTGGTCGCTGAGGCATCCCAGTGCGATCTCGGCGTGCGTGACGGAAGACGAGCTTTGTGGCCCACGACTCACCATGCACAGATGTCGAGCCTGGGACTTCACAAGGACGCCTCGCGCATGTCCCGACCGCATCATTTCATGAGCGATGTCACGCACGAGATCTTCCTGAATCTGGAATCGCCTGGCGTACGCATCGACCAGACGGGGCAGTTTTCCGAGGCCTAGAATCCGGTCGCCGGGAACGTAGCAAATGCTGACCTGTCCAAAGAAAGGCAAGAAGTGGTGGGCGCAGATCGAGTAGAAGTCGATGTCCTTGACCTCCACCCTTCCAGGAGATTCACTCGCATCGAGCTTCCGTGTTGTGTTGAGGATCGTCGATGGATCGATCTCGTACCCGCTGAGTAGTTCCTTGTAGCAACGTGCGATTCGACCTTCCGCATCGGGCGTGTCGAACCAGCGGAGCGCTCGTGGGTCGTCGGTGACGTGCTCTGCAAGCCAGTTTGTGAGTTTCACGTATCTCTCCTCAGCGAACGTTCGAGCCAGGCCCAGAGGCCAAGGCGGTCCAATAGTGGGTTCATCCAGCCAGTGCTGATGCAATAGCCTGATCGGTGCGGTGCCCGATGGTGGCATGCATGCTCACTTGGGCGCAATGCAAGACCCAGGCGCTGTAAGCCGCGTGCTAAGCGCGGCGGCCGCGCCATGTGAGCCCACTTGTGGACCTGGTTGGCCCACGCGCCTGCCGTCGCCATCGTCCAGACGACGGTGACAACGGCGGCACTGACGGCGGATTGAACCTGGGATGCCAAGAGAGCCAACACCAGCAACGCAAGCGCCGAGAGCAAGCAGGGCTCCCCGTTGGTCTCGATCCAGTCGTGGTCGACCATCTTGCCGGGATCGATGTGGTGTTCGCGGAAGGCCCGAATGAGAAGCGGGCCGACGATCGGGGTCGTCGCATCCCCAAACCGGTCGCAACCCCAATGAACTACCCCGGTCAGCAGATCGATCGCCGCCACTCCCACCAGAAGCGCGATTACCTCGGAAATCCACCAGCCTCGAGACACGAACTGTCCGATGCTCATCGCGACCCACGCGTTGAGAGTCGCCGACAACACGATGGCCGTTCCCAATATCGTGCGGCGAAAGCCGGCTGCGCTGATAACCCCGGTCGGCCGATCCATCGAGCAATGATAGATCAGTCGACCGTCGCCGCAACGAGCGGCGGCTCGGATGGAACAAACCCAGCGTCTCGAAGTTGCTGGTGGGCCTGCGCTCGGTGCGTATCGTCGATCAGGAATGCGACAGCGTCCCTGCGCCGGAAACCAGTTCGGCTGCCCACGGGGATCACACTTTTGCGGCGTCTGCGTGCCAAGGCAACGTACGGGGGGCGGCTCCCGTCCTCGGCGAACAGCGGCTTCGGTCGATAGCTGCGCATCGACCACCACTCCACTTTGGCTTCAGACTCGTCGAGCCGGCGGCTCCAAGATGCCACGTCGGTAGGCGCACCGAACAGAACCTCGGCATCTTCGTTGTGGACCATCTCCTGCGTGACGCCGGTCGACCCGGGACGGATTGCGATCAAGTAGCGCTGCTCCTTCGCCATCCCGCGGGCCTTCTTCACGAACAGGACGTTCACTTCAGGGTTCTCCGTTGCCGCTACCGCCCCGATGCGCGTGTCGAGCTCGGCGCGCCCCAACACGCTGCTCTCGAGCGCGTTGCCATGAAGAACCCGGAGCCCCAAGCTCTGGGTCTGCCGCACCTGGTGTGGATCGCTGTCGATGCAAACGACCCGCTGCCGGGGCGTTTGCAACAGCTCCGCGAGCTTCTGCACGAGGGAGTTGCCTCCAAGAATCACCCAGCCTTCATTGGATGGCCGTCGAAGCCCGAGAATGCGTGCGATGAGGCCGCCGGTGAGCCCGGACCAAAGAACGGTCGCCCCTATCGTCGTAAACACCAAGGCCTTGAGCTGAGCCCCTCCGTCGATGCCGAATGCCTCGAGCCGCAGCGCAAATAGAGAGGCCACCGCTGCAGCCACGACGCCTCGGGGGGCTAGCCAGGCCAACAACAGTCGTTCTCTCCACGACAGCGTGGTGCCGACGGAGCAAAGCAAGACCTCGATGGGGCGGACGACGAAGATGAGTGCGGCCACGGTCCAGACTCCTGCCAGGCCTAGTGCCGTCACCTCTGCCAAGTGAATTCCGGCCGCCAGTAGGATGAACAGCATGCCGATCAGCAGAACCGTCAGCTGTTCCTTGAACTCCGCCAGCTCCTGGCTCCTGTGCAAAGGAACGTTTGCCAAGACGAGTCCGGTCACCGTGGCTGCGGCGAGACCGCTTTCCTCGACGGCCGCGTTGGATAGCTCGTAGATCAGCAC